>JAKQTB010000088.1 GCA_029569495.1 Pseudomonadota bacterium
TTTTATATGTAAGTCATAATAAAATAACCATGGAAATGGCGCAGCAATTGATTGGTGTTACTATGCAAGAATCAGGCGTTTCACGGATTGTAGATGTGGATATGGAGCAGGCAGTAAAAATCGCCGAGGTAGCCAGCGCTTAAAATTGAATATTTTTACTGTTAAGTAATAAAAAACAACTATTTGAAAGTTAGCTTAAATGAGTAATTTGTATATTTTGTTAATCGTCATTGGCGTACTGATTATTGTTGCAGTACTGGCGTACAACTGGTGGCAAGAGCGAAAATTTAATCAGCAAGTGGATAGTGGTTTCAGTGCGTTGCAAAAAGATGCACTGTTAGATGACCCGGAAGTTGATTCAAATCAGATGAAAAGTGGTTTTGAAGATACCATTATTGATGATTTTGCAATTAAACACCAAAAAAGTGTTGCTGAATATCAACCAGCTAGCCAACCCACACCGCAATACCAAACGCAAGCTTCACCCAATGCCAACAATCCACTTGAAAATTCAATCGCCGATCAAATTCTGCCTGATGATGTGTCGATTAACGATGCATTTTCCGAACTAACCAACGCGTTAAAAGGTACGCAAACACGTAAAGTTGAGCCTACTTTTAATGCCGAAAATTTGGCCTCAACCGCAAATCATGTGAATACGCCAGAAAAACCGGTTCAGCGCAGTGATATTAAAGCGATTTTTGATGACGCTTTTGGAAAAACCAACAAAGCGCCGTCTGCCAACATTGGTAACACTGCACCTGAGCAAAAAAGCCGACCTACCGCCAATATTGTCAACGAAATTGAAAAGCCGCCCTTGGGTTTACCCGCAATGCTACAAGCACAAATGGACTTAACTGCAGTATTGCATTTAGCCAAAGAAATCCCAGCAAGCTTGCTCATTAAAACGGTGGCAGGGCTGTTTAACGATTACGACAAGCCCATTTTTGTACACACCATCGCCACGCGTGTGAATGCTAACCCAAGCTGGCTTTTGCTGAGTGAAACACCCGAAAAGCAGCTGATTGCAAAAATTGCCTGTAGCTTACAACTGGCTGACCGTGCTGGCGCAGTTTCTCGCAACGTGCTGAACCGCTTTCAACAGGCTGTTGAAACACTAGGCAAAGGTTTAAATGCGCATGTTGAGTGGCAAAGTAACGGTGACGCGCTCACAACAGCCACCGCATTAGATACATTTTGTATTGAAGTGGATAAAACCATTGGTTTTCATCTGGTGCACGGCGAAAGCGGGGCGTTTACCGGCACTAAACTGAAAGGTTTGGCCGAGGCGCAAGGCTTTAAACTTGCGGCGGATGGCAGCTTTAAATTTTACAATGATGAAGGTCGTGTGGCTTTCATTATGTTTAATCGGGACAACTTTCCATTCAGTCAAGACATGCTGAGAAACTCTGTGATTAAAGGCATTACTTTTCAGCTGGATATTCCGCATGTACTGCATTGCGCTGAGGCGTTTAACCAAATGGTGGAAATTGCTAGATTAATGGAAAGCAGCCTGCATGCCACGCTGGTGGATGACAATAATCGGGTGTTGGGCGATATTCAGGTTGAAAAAATCCGTCAACAACTTAAAGTGATCCATGCCACCATGCTGGTGCGCGGCATTATTCCTGGCTCTGATAACGCAATCAGATTATTCTCATAAGACGTTTCAGTCGCTTCGCAAATTTTAGAGTTTAGTATGCTTGAGGAGCCAACGCAGCAGATTGACGTACTACGCAAAAAAATATCGCAATATGATTACGAATACTACGTGCAGGATGCGCCCTCCGTTCCGGACAGTGAATACGATAAGCTTTATCGTGAGTTGCAGTATTTAGAGCAGCAATTTCCGCAACTCATCACGCCTGATTCTCCTACACAGCGCGTAAGCGGCACCGCAGTAAATGCATTTAATAGCATTACCCATCGGCAAGCCATGCTGTCACTCAACAATGCTTTTGAGGCACTCGAAGTTGAAGCTTTCGATAAACGCGTTCGAGACACCCTAGGGCAAGCACTTGTTGAATATGCTGTAGAACCTAAATTTGATGGTTTAGCCATTACCCTAACTTACGAGGATGGTGTGTTTACACAAGGTGCCACGCGGGGCGACGGCTACACAGGTGAAGATGTCACGCATAATTTACGCACCATTCACTCAATCCCCATGCGCCTTAATGTGACCCATCCTCCACAATTATTAGAAGTGCGTGGCGAAGTGCTCATGCTGAAGCGCGATTTTGAAAAATTAAATTTGGCGCAATCAAATAAAGGGGAAAAACTTTTTGCAAACCCGCGCAATGCGGCGGCTGGCAGTTTGCGTCAGTTGGATGCAAAAATTACTGCGACCCGACCCTTGCATTTTTTTGCCTATGGTTTAGGTGCGGCAGAAGGCGTGCCGAGTATCACCAGCCACAGCATGGCGATGGATTATTTAGCGCGTTTACGTTTTCCTGTCTGCGCTGAACGTGGTGTAGTCAAAGGTTTGGCAGGACTGCTGGAATACTACAAAAGCGTGGGGTTAGCGCGCGATACATTACCCTTTGATATTGATGGTGTGGTGTATAAGGTTAACCAATTCAGCCAGCAGAATGAATTAGGCTTTGTATCACGGGCACCGCGCTGGGCAATTGCCCATAAGTTTCCTGCGCAAGAAGCACTTACCACGGTTGAAGACATTACCGTGCAAGTGGGGCGCACCGGTGCAATTACGCCGGTGGCAAGATTAGCGCCAGTGTTTGTGGGCGGCGTGACGGTAACGAACGCTACTTTGCATAATGAAGATGAAATTCGGCGCAAAGATGTGCAGATTGGTGACACCGTCAGCGTGCGCAGGGCAGGGGATGTCATTCCAGAAGTCGTCAGCGTGGTGCTTGAAAAACGCCCAGCCAACGCACGCCGCTTTGAAATGCCGCAAGTTTGCCCAGAGTGTGGCTCGCATATTCTAAAGCAGGCTGATGAAGCCGTTGCGCGTTGTACGGGTGGCTTGTTTTGCCCGGCCCAACGCAAGCAGGCCATCATTCACTTTGCCTCACGTCGCGCGATGGATATTGAAGGCTTAGGCGAAAAATTAGTTGACCAGCTAGTAGAAGCTCACTTGGTGCACAGTCTGGCAGACATTTATACACTAGATTTGGCAACGTTAAGTAGCCTTGAGCGGATGGCAACAAAGTCAGCGCAAAATATACTGGATGCCTTGCAACATAGTAAAACAACCACGCTGGCACGGTTCATTTATGCGCTGGGTATGCGTAATGTGGGTGAAACCACTTCAAAAGACCTTGCCAAGCATTTTGGTAATTTATCAGCCTTAATGCAAGCCAATACGGAAGCACTGCTTGAAGTGAATGATGTTGGCCCTGTGGTTGCTGAATCCATTACCAATTTTTTTAGCGAAACGCATAATCAAGAAGTCATCGCGGCGCTACTAAATGCCGGCATCACGTGGCCAGAAACCGATGGCAAACAGCAGGCGACAGGCCAATTGGTTGGTAAAACGTTTGTGTTAACCGGCACGCTTCCTACGTTATCGCGTGAGGCCGCCAAAGAGTTGATTGAACAAGCCGGCGGAAAGGTCAGCGGTAGTGTCTCGAAGAAAACGGATTTTGTTGTGGCAGGAAGCGATGCCGGCAGCAAACTCGACAAAGCGCAAGAATTGGGTGTAGCGATATTAGATGAGGCTGGCCTCCAGCAATTGCTTAGTTAAGTTGCTAGCTTATGTGATTATTGGCGAAGTTGAAAGTTGAACCAAGCGTTCAAAGATTAGTCTAGCTAACGTTATTTTGGAAGATATTTTATTGGGTGATTGGGTGAAAATTGAAGCTATATTCTACATTAATTTATACTTTTATATTATTGATTACAAATAGTTCTATAGCATTTTCTGCAGAGCCTGAAAGCTGTCAGCAAGCGCTCCAAAAAGGCGATGTCGCGCAAGCACTATCTACAGCAAAAAGCACGCTAGCAGTGAATGCTAAAGATGCTGACACACTGCTGTGCCAAGGCCGCGCATTCACTGCAAGTCAAGATTTTAACAGCGCACTGGATGCATTTAAGCTCGCACAACTGAACGCAAGCGATAGCACGCAAAAAACAATTGCGGCCTTGTTAATCGGTAATGCGCAGCTATCACTCAAGCAACCAGATCTGGCAATTGCGAGTTTCCTGCAGGCATTAGAACATGCAAAAACGACCAATAGCGCCACCTACGTGCGTGCAAGTCATTTAGCCTTGGGGAATGCCTATTTGAATCAGCAGCAATTTGAACCAGCATTGGCGCAGTATCAGGCCGTGAATAAGCTGGATGCCAACGACAATGAACGTGGCGAAAGTTTTGAGAAAATTGCCTTAACGCACCACAAAATGGGCCAGCATGATGCCGCCCTTGAGTTTCAAATTAAGGCTTATATGATGCATGAAAAATCCGGCACACTAGACCAATATGCGCATTCCAGCATTGAATTAGGGCGCTATTATGGCCAGGCAAAACAATATATTCGCGCTGAAAACACCTTAAATAAAATCATTAAATTCGCAAAAGAGCAGGGCGGGGCTTACTATGAAGCAAAAGGTAGCTGCGTTTTAGGCATTGTAAAAGCAGCTGAAGGTGAAAAAGAGGCGGCAAAAGCGTTGGTTGAATACGCAAAATCAATTGCAAAAAATACGCAGGATAAGTCACTTGAGGAAGAAATTAATCAAGAAACGCAAGGCTTGTTATAAGCGCAAAATTGCTACGAGAAAAAATTACTGCCCTGCGAGCCTTTATTTACAAGGCTTACAGAGCATCGAAAAAGGTTGTATGGGTTTTTGCTAGTAAAAATGTATTTTTTCTACAAAATTGCAATGAGTTCCAGCATAAAAATTTGTAAGGTTTATGCAAATATGGCGACCAAGTATTCAGCCGCCAAACATCACCATGACAAATAAGGCAATGCCATGAAACCATATTCGCCACCCTATATTCCAGCTTCTGAAATCACACCCAAAGACACCTTTGAAAACCGTCGCGCATTTTTGCAAAAAGCCGGATTTGGCGTTGCGGCAGGCACTATTGCGCTGTTGAATCATCCCGTGCGTGCGGCGGAAACCGCCGTAAAATCGCCCATTATTCAGCCAGTTGGCGCAGGTAAAAAAATTGCGCAATATAAAAAAACCGCTTTTGGGGCGGAGGAAAAACTGACTTCGTATGAAGATGTCACGACCTATAATAATTTCTACGAGTTTGGCACCGACAAAAGTGATCCGGCCAAAAATGCCAAGCTGTTTAAAACACAACCTTGGGCGGTGAGTATTGAAGGTGAAGTGAAAAAACCGAAAATCATCAGCCTTGAAGATATCATCAAATTGGCGCCCCTTGAAGAGCGCATTTACCGTATGCGCTGCGTTGAGGGCTGGTCCATGGTGATTCCATGGCTGGGAATTCCTTTAGCTAAATTGATTCAATGGGCAGAACCAACGGGCAATGCTAAATTTATTGAATTCATCACGTTAAACGACAAACAGCAAATGCCCGGGCAAAACTTACCGGTGCTGGATTGGCCCTATGTTGAGGGTTTGCGCATGGATGAAGCTATGCATTCGTTAACAATGTTGGCGGTTGGCTTATATGGCGAACAATTGCCGAATCAAAATGGCGCGCCTCTGCGTCTTGTAGTGCCGTGGAAATACGGTTTTAAGGGCGCAAAATCGATTGTAAAAATTCGGTTTACAGAAAAAATGCCACGCACCAGCTGGATGAAAGCCGGGCCAAGAGAGTATGGATTTTATGCCAACGTGAACCCAAATGTTGATCATCCGCGCTGGACGCAATCTTCAGAAAAAAGAATCGGTGCTGGGCTTTTTGCAGGGCGTATTAAAACGCAAATGTTTAACGGCTATGCCGAGCAAGTTGGGCAAATGTATGCGGGTTTGGATTTGCAGAAAAACTTCTAATTTTTCTCAACTTATCCATACGATACGGTAATAGAAAGAGGGCGGATAAAAATGCAAAAAAGTGCCATTTTTAGAAGCAACCTTTTTCGATGCCCTGCGAGCCTTATAAAAAAAGGCTCGCAGGGCATAAAAATTTTCTCGTACGAATAACGCCTAGTTTTTGAATGTGATAATTGCGTTTAAAAAAGCACCCACTCTATTGAAACTTACTGGTTAAGCATGTTGCATTTCTTCAAAAAAACTCCGAATAAACAACAAATCGCGCGCGTTAAAGTGTTGGTGTTTTTGCTCTGTACCATCCCAATGTTGCGCTTGATTTGGCTTGGGTTTCAAGAAGATTTAACAGCCAACCCAATAGAATTTCTTGAACGTTCAACTGGTTTTTGGGCGCTCATGATATTACTAGCAACCTTAACACTTACCCCCATCCGTATAATCACTGGCAGGGCATGGCCGTTGCAAATGCGGCGTATGCTAGGGCTGTGGATGTTTTTTTACGCTTGCTGCCATGTCATTATTTATGTATGGCTTGATTTTGCCTTTTTATGGGCTGATATCGTCAAAGATATCGCTAAACACCCACGTATATTGGTAGGTTTTGCGGCCTTTGTGCTCACCATTCCTTTAGCCTCGACTTCAAATCAAGCCATGATGAAACGCTTAGGCCAACACTGGAAACCGTTACATCAAAGTGTTTATGTCATCGCCATATTAAGTATTGTGCATTTTTGGTGGCTTGTAAAAATAGATATTCGTGAACCCATGTTTTACGCCGTTGTTTTAGCAATTTTGCTGGGTATACGTATTTATTATCATTTTAAATTAAAGCATAAGATAAAGTAAATAATATAACTAATTGAATAATATCAATAATAAATATATTGATAAAATACCTTGTAAGGCTTGTTTAAATGAAGCGACTAAGGGCTAGTGTTCAGAACAATCATTTTAAAGGGAGATTTTCATGTCTAGCCAAAGCTTATTTTCAACCATTACTGCACATTACACCAAAGCGACAGGCTTATTAGAAAGCCTCGCCGATTACTTTCCAAATCTTTTGATACGCATCATTCTCGCATGGGAGTTCGGTGAAGCAGGTTTTGAAAAACTGCGCGGCACAAACTGGTTTACTGAAATCAGCTTTCCATTCCCGTTCAGCCTTTTACCAGCAGAAATCAGCTGGAATATGGCAATATTCTTTGAAATAGTCGGTGCATTTGCACTTTTATTTGGCTTCTCTACACGGTTTTTCTCAATCTCATTGCTCATTTTAACGGTTGTTGCCATTGCCGCGGTGCACTGGCCAGAGCAATGGGGCACAATTTCCGAACTGCTAAAAGGTTACCGAATTATCGATGAAAATGGTGACGGCTTTGGTAACTATAAATTGCCAGTGATTTTTATCATCATGTTTTTACCGCTCATTTTTAGTGGTGCTGGTAAATTAAGCCTTGATTATTTAGTAAAAAAATATTTGGCGAAATGAATTAAATGCATTTGAAACTTTGTAACTAATATATTTCTTACGCATTTTAAATATTAAGTCAGCAGGTTAGTTCATTTTCATTTCACATACGCTTACTATCAAAGCACAATTTTAATTTTACATAATATACATTATACGAAGTATGTAATGTGTAAAGAATGCCAAGCTCTGCGCTTGGCCTTCTAATTTTAATGCTGCTGTAACTACTGCTGAATCAATTATCTATTATTAAAAAAAGCAATGTTCATCACTCGGTCATTCACGAATGTAATTTCAGTTTCTTTGTATTTATTTTTTGGATCGTAATTCACTAAATCTTTGTAGTACCACATTTCAACATTAACACGTTTAGAGTTTTTTTCATCAGCACCAACACGACCCAAATACCCACTAGCACCTGCCGGTTTTACTGACTGTTCTTTTTTTGCGGGATTGCCTAATTGAGCCAATACCACACTTTTCATTTTTCCGCTGAAAGCATTTAAAAATTGATCTTCAGTATAACTTGTTGATTTGCTTGCTTTATTTACCTTCGCTTTGCTTGTCGTTTTGGAGGCTTCTTTTTCTGCGGCATTTACTTGTATAGCACTCAGTGACAGAGCCAATAAAGTCAGTGTGACCAAGCTAATGTTGAGTGAAATTTTTCTTAAATTGAGGTGCATGTCTTAAATCTCCAAATGTAATTTGTTACCTTTTACATTACCTAGTAACTTTATCGCGCCATTATAGCGCACCTGATAACTCAACGCACCAAACCCAATTAAGCTGACCTACTGATAATTGATTTTTAGGCCATCATAGCCCACATAGACATTACTCGGTAATTTTGCAGTGAGTTCTGCGTATTCCAGTTCATGTGTCATGTGAATGAGATAAGTTGATTTAGCGTTGATGAGACTAGCGTAGTTGAGACTTTGTTCCACATTAATATGGGTAAAATGTGGTGTATAGCGCAAGCAATCTAAAAGTAACACTTCTAAATTATCGAGTAATTGTAAAGAGGCCTCAGTAATCGCTGAAACATCAGTAAGATACGCCAGATTGCCAATTCGATAGCCAAAAATATCACTATTGCCGTGTTTTATAGGAATGGGAATAATTTTCTGACCAAATAATTCAAAGGCAGCCTCTATGGCTTGAATTTTAAGCACAGGTAAATCCCAGTAGTCACTTGGCTCCCGCAAGGTGTAACCAAATTTATCGGTAATATGTTTTACCGCTGTGTGGCTTGCATAAAGCGGTATTTGGCTGCGTTGGATTTGACAAAAGCTTCTTAAGTCATCAATGCCATGTAAATGGTCTGCGTGCGTGTGTGTGTAGAGCACAGCATCAATATGGGTAATCCCTTCTCTCAATGCTTGTTGCCTTAAATCAGGCCCAGTATCAATCAGAATATTTCTGCCATTGTCGAGTGTAATTAGGCTAGCGCAGCGCGTGCGTTGATTGCGTGCATCAGATGAGGTGCAGGTTTTGCATTTACACCCGATCATGGGCGTGCCAGCGCTTGAACCAACACCCAGCATGGTCACTAACAAGCGCTAATGCCTTTTCTCGTGCAGTAATTGTGATTACACAACTGCATATTTAAATAACTTAAAAAAGTTTTGCGTGGTAGCTGCTGCAACTTCATCAAAACTAATTCCGCGAAGCGTCGCAATTTCTTGCGCGACAAACTTCACATAACTTGGCTGGTTTGTTTTACCGCGATGTGGCATGGGCGCTAAATAAGGCGAATCTGTTTCTATTAACATTTTATCTAGCGGAATATTTTTAGCGACTTCTTTGATAGATAGGGCGTTTTTAAAAGTCACAATGCCTGAAAACGAAATATAGAAACCCAAATCAATGGCTTGTTTTGCCACTTCCAAACTCTCAGTAAAACAGTGCATAACGCCACCAATTTGCTGGGCATTTTCTTCACGCATGATGCGCAGGGTGTCTTCTGCAGCATTTCTTGTATGAATGATGAGCGGCTTGCCGCAGGCGATTGCGGCGCGAATATGCGTGCGAAAGCGTTCACGCTGCCACTCTAAATCACCTGTGAGCCTATAGTAATCGAGGCCAGTTTCACCAATTGCAATCACTTTTGGGTGATTGGCAAGTGCAATCAGTTCATCAACATCGGGTTCTTGGATATTCTCATAATCTGGGTGCACGCCGACTGAAGCATAGAAATTATCATTGGTTTCAGCCAAGGCTAACACTTGAGGAAAGTCAGGCAATGTGACAGAAATACATAAGGCATGTCCTACTTGGTTGTCTTGCATTGATTGCTTGATGACGGTTAAATTTTCGAGTAATTCAGGAAAATTCAGGTGACAGTGTGAATCTACAAGCATGGATAAGATGGATAATTTGGCCGTTAAGTTTACATGGTATGCGTGGGGCGAGAAGATTTTAATGCCCCTGCCAAAAGCGCTTCAATTTTGTTTTTTGCTTCAAGACCACCGTCTTTTTCACTAAATTGCACCCCTACCCCTTGTGGCTTTCCTGCTTGAGAGGTTGGTGTTACCCAAACCACGTGCCCCATCACGCGTAGTTTCATTGGGTCGTCCACTAAACTTAGTAGCATAAATATTTCTTCGCCAATATTAAATGGCTTACTGGTTGGTATAAATAGACCGCCCCCTTTTAAAAAAGGCATATAGGCTGCATATAGTGCGGCTTTTTCTTTAATAGCGAGGGACAGCACACCAGACTTTGGGGTGGCGGTATTTTTAAAATCGTCTTGTGTATCTTCAGCCATAGTTTTTCTCTATTGATCACGTTTCAGCATTATCTACTTATTCACGAAAACTCTCGTGTATTCTACAAGCAACGCTTCTAATTGCAACTCATGATTAAGCGGATGCAAGGCCAGCTTTCGTAGTTCATCTACTTTTTTCTGTAACTGCATTAACTGGCTTAAGTTTACCTTGTCCGATAAGCCTTGCAAAGCGCCAGATTGCCCAATGTGGTAATGCACTTGTTTTGTCAGGCGCATGGTTAACAAATCACATAGCCACTTTTGCAGTGCAATAATGCCTGTTTCAGCAGAATGTGCGATCAACATTGAGGCCGCAAGATGTGGTTGCAATTTGCTGCCTAAAGCAAGCTGCTGCCAGATGTCAGCAAGTGTGGTTAACTGCGCCTGCTCGTTGACCACCTGAATGGGCGAACCCGAAGCATAGGCTAATTGTTGTTGTGCATTTTGCACGCCCTGCTCACTTAACCATGCCAATGCTTGAGATTCACTGGGCGCTGGCATGCTTACTTTTTGGCAACGGCTTATGATGGTAGGCAGCAAACGTTGCAGTTGGTTGGCCACTAGAATAAATATTACGTCTGGTGCAGGTTCTTCTAGCATTTTTAATAACGCATTGGCAGAAGCGGCATTGAGTGCCTCGGCCGGCTGAATTAACACAATACGTGCCCCGTCATTGCGGTGACTACTCAAGCTTAAAAACTCGTTCAAATCACGAATTTGCGACACTGAAATTTGTGTTTTCTTTTTAGTTTTTTTGCTTGGTGCCGATTCATCATCAGATTCCGCAGCTTGCTCGGGCGACAGCAAGCGAAAATCAGGGTGGCTTTCTTCGTTAAACCAATGGCAACTGGCGCATTCGCCACAAGGGTGGCCTGAATGTGGTTGTTTGCATAGTAGCGCCTGACTTAAATAACGCGCAAAGGCATATTTTCCAATACCTGCGCGGCCATACAACAACAGGGCATGCCCGAGCTGCTGGCGGTCATGCCTTAGCTGTTGCCAAAGGCCGGTCTGCCATGGATACGGTGGATGAAAGTCTTTTGCCATCGTTACAGCGTGGAAACCAGCGCCAACACAGATTGTCTGACAACTTCAAGCGGCTGATTTGCGTCTATCACATGGAATCTAGCAGGGTTTTCAGCCGCGCGCTGCAAATACATTTGGCGAATTTTAGTAAAAAATGCAGCATTTTCCCGCTCAAATTTATCTGGTTCACGCGCTTGTACTAACCGCTGCATACTCACTTCCACCGGCACATCAAACAATAAGGTGATATCTGGCTGCAACGCACCTTGCACCCATTGTTCAAGCGTACGGATTTTATTGATATCAACACCCTTAGCCCCGGCCTGATAGGCGTATGTTGCATCAGTAAAACGGTCTGAAAGCACGTAGGCCCCTCTTGCCAGCGCCGGACTAATCACTTGCGCGATATGCTCGCGCCTTGCCGCAAACATCAGCAAGGTTTCAGTTTCAGCATGCATTGATTCATGTAGTAATAACTCACGCAACCGTTCACCCAATGCCGTGCCGCCTGGTTCGCGCGTTGAAACAACTTCATGACCGCGCGCTACTAAAGCTGAAATGATATTGGCAATGTGGGTGCTTTTACCAGCGCCGTCCATGCCTTCCAAGGTGATCAATTTACCTGTCATTAGTGTACTTTTTTGAACTATTTTTTGAGTTGATATTTAACGACCGCACGATTATGTTCCTGCAAACTACTTGAAAAGGCGTGGCTTCCATCGCCTTTGCCAACAAAATAGAGTGCTTTAGTCGCTTCTGGATGTAACGCGGCTTCAATGGCAGCAAGCCCTGGCATGGCAATGGGTGTCGGTGGCAAACCATCCCGCGTATAAGTGTTGTAAGGCGTATCTTTTTGCAAATCTTTTTTTCTGATATTGCCTTTGTATTCATCCCCCATGCCGTAAATCACGGTAGGGTCAGTTTGCAGGCGCATACCAATGCGTAAACGGTTAATGAAAACGCCGGCAATCATGGCACGCTCGCTGGCTTTACCGGTTTCTTTTTCAACAATGGAAGCCATAATAAGTGCCTCATGGCTGTTTTTATATGGCAGGTTTGGCGCGCGCTTTTGCCAAGCGGCTTCAAGTTTGCTCTGCATGGCATCGTAACTGCGCTGCAAGATGACGGTATCTGCTGTGTTGCGGTCAAAGTAGAACGTATCAGGAAAAAACAAGCCTTCCGCTTTACTGCGATTTGAACCGACAAGCTTTAAAATTTCAGTTTCAGAAAGCGTACTCACAGTTTGCTTAAGCGCATCATTGCGCGCCATTTTTTCACGCATTTGTGCAAACGTACGGCCTTCTATAAATGTAATGCTGCCCTGCGTTGCCTTGCCATTATTGAGTGATAACAGCAGTTGATAGGGTGAAACATTTTTATTCAGCGTGTAATTGCCCGCCTGCAATGTTGATTCTTTATTCAACAGCTTTGCCAGCACAATAAAACGCCACGGTTCTTGAATTACGCCTTGCGCTACCAGTTGATTGGCGATACTTTTTAAACCACTTTTAGGTTGAATGACAATTTCTTGACTGCTCGGAGCGAGCTTTAACGGCGTGACTGCGTAATAGGCTAACCATGCGCCAATGCCAATAAGCACAACGCAGGCAAGCAAAAGCCATGTTTTTATTGATTTCATCATGACACCGTTTTCATCAAGCGTTAACCGATTGTTCTGCAAGTAGTTGCTTAAACGACCTCGCCATACTTTGCATAGGCCAGGTTTGGTCCAGCATTCGCGTGACTTGATAACAGCCAAACAAACTATTACAAATCATTACCTCATCGGCTTTTAAAACATCCTCAAAAGTAAATGTGGTAATTTCAGGTTTTAAATTAAGTACATGCGCTACATTTAACACACATTGCCGCGTCACACCGGCAACACCGCACTGGCTTAAATCTGGCGTAAAAAGGGTATTGCCAACGCGCATAAATACATTACTCATCGTACATTCAATAACATGGTGATGTTGGTCAAGCAATAAACCGTCAAAAATCGCCTCGTCACGCCATTCCATGCGCGCTAAAACATTTTCTAAGCGATTTAAATGTTTAACCCCAGCCAGTTTACCTTGTGCGCTCAAACGTGTTTGGCAAAGCGTTAGTGTTACGCCGGCTTCGTCATACATCGCTAAATATTGCGGCAAGCTGGTTTTAATGACAACGCGTGTTGGTGAAGTGACTGCCGGTGGCTGATAGCCGCGCTCCCCCTCCCCGCGTGTGATGACGATTTTGGCAACGTTCTCTGCCTGTTTGTCAGCGTCTTGTAACGTGAATAGTTGCTCAAAATCACGCATCAACAACTCAGCACTGGGGCACACAATGCCAATGGCGGCGCAATCTGCCACTAACTTTTGATAATGCAGCGGCCAATTTAGCGGCAAACCGCCGCGCATTTTCATGGTGCGGAACACGCCATCGCCATAACTAAAACCACGATCTAACGGCGTGATATGGTGATTAAAACTGCCATTAATAATGTAAGTTGGTGCAGACATATGCCAAGCATTATAAACGATACTGGTTCACGATTGGGGCACAGCTTGATGAAGAATTACTCAGAATCTATGCTTAAAAAGTGAGATTTCTTGTGGTTGTAAGACGCTCAAAATACACATAATAAAATGTGCTTAGTCATAACAAAAAATGTCCGAGAAAAATTTTATGCCCTGCGAGCCTTTATTTATAAGGCTCGCAGGGCATCGAAAAAGGTTGCAGGTAAATATGTGCTTAAAAAGACATTTTTTAGCACAATTTAATGTAAGAAAAGTGACACTTTTTTTAAAGACTAAACTGCCACGCTATACTTTTTTGAAAACTAGGCTGCCATTCGTGCCGCCAAAGCCAAAATTGTTTTTCAGTGCATATTCAATTTTTAAATCACGTGCAGTATTGGCACAAAAATCCAAATCACATTCTGGGTCTTGATTGAAAATGTTAATGGTGGGCGGTGAAATTTGATGGTGAATCGACAGCACGGTAAAAACTGATTCCAACCCACCTGCCCCGCCCAATAAATGTCCAGTCATCGATTTGGTAGAGTTCACCACCAATTTGTAGGCATGTTCACCAAATGCGGCTTTAATGGCGTTAGTTTCGTTAGCGTCACCCAACGGTGTTGAAGTACCGTGCGCGTTCACAAATTGTACGGCATCAGGGTTAATGCCAGCGTTTTGCATCGCGTTACGCATAGACCTGCGCGGGCCGTCCATATTTGGGGCGGTCATGTGGTAGGCATCAGCGCTCATGCCATAACCTGAAAGCTCGGCATAAATTTTGGCGCCACGTTTTTTTGCATGCTCGTATTCTTCAAGCACCATCACACCAGCGCCTTCGCCAATCACAAAACCATCACGGTCTTTGTCCCATGGACGGCTGGCGGTTGCTGGGTCATCGTTGCGTGTGGATAGCGCACGGGCAGCCGCAAAACCACCGACGCTCAATTGCGTAATGGCCGCTTCGGCGCCGCCTGCAATCATTACATCAGCGTCGCCGTATTCAATCATGCGTGAAGCATCACCAATTGAGTGTGTGCCTGTGGTACAGGCTGTCACAATGGCCACATTGGGGCCTTTCAACCCAAACATAATGCTTAAATTACCGGAAATCATATTGATAATGGTGCCGGGAATAAAAAAGGGTGAAATTTTACGCGGACCAGACTCATGATAAAGCACGTCGGTATCTTCAATAAACTGCATGCCGCCAATACCAGAACCAATGGACACGCCAATACGTTCAGCATTTTCTTCGGTAACTTCAATGCCAGAATCTTTAAATGCTTCAATGCCTGCTGCCAAGCCATATTGAATAAACGTATCCATGCGTCTGGCATCTTTAGCACTTAGATAATCTTCAACATTAAAGTCTTTCACTTCGCCAGCCACAGTGGACGCAAAAGCGCTCGTATCAAATTTTGTGATGTTAGTAATGCCTGATTTACCAGCGATTAAGTTTTTCCACGCCGTTTGGACGCCATTGCCAACGGGGGAAATAACACCAAGCCCTGTAACCACTACTCTGCGTTTAGACATGAGAAACCTCGAATGTTGATGATATGTGTGAATGCAAATAAAAAGGCAATAAACCCCGATAGGAGTTTATTGCCTAAATGAAACCATATTACTTAAGGTTGGTATTGATGTAATCAATCGCCAATTGAACAGTCGTGATTTTTTCAGCCTCTTCGTCTGGAATTTCGCAATCAAATTCTTCTTCTAACGCCATCACTAACTCTACTGTGTCGAGCGAATCAGCCCCCAAGTCATCTACAAATGATGAAGCGTTTTTCACGTCAGCTTCATTTGCACCTAGTTGTTCAGCAACAATTTTTTTAACACGTTGTTCGATGTCAGACATCTAATTACCCCTTCATAAAGAAAAATGACCTTACAGCCAAAGCGTATTCTATCAAATTTACAAAAGAATACAAAAAAACTTGAATGTTACGCCCAAATTGCACGTAAATTTGCACTACACCATCAACATGCCACCGTTGACATGAATCGTTTCACCGGTAA
>JAKQTB010000089.1 GCA_029569495.1 Pseudomonadota bacterium
GATGGATAAAATGACTGAAGTGGTAGTGCAAGTACGTGAAGCAGGTGAAACCATCAACACAGCAGCAGGTGAAATATCTTCTGGTAATACTGACCTGTCTAGCCGCACAGAACAACAAGCCTCAAGCCTTGAAGAAACAGCAGCGAGCATGGAAGAACTCGCCTCAACTGTTAAAAACAATGCAGAAAACGCCAAGCAAGCCAATCAACTTGCGGCAAGTGCCTCAAGCGTGGCGATAAAAGGTGGTGAGGTCGTTGGTCAAGTGGTTGCTACTATGAGCTCCATCAACGAAAGCGCTAAAAAGATTGAAGACATTATTTCAGTCATTGATGGCATTGCCTTCCAAACTAATATTCTTGCGCTAAACGCTGCCGTTGAAGCAGCCCGTGCCGGTGAGCAAGGTCGCGGTTTTGCAGTGGTGGCGGGTGAAGTGCGTAACCTAGCCCAACGCTCAGCCAGTGCGGCTAAAGAGATTAAAGAACTCATTACAGATTCAGTCAGCAAAACCGCTGAAGGCACCGTGCAAGTTGAAGATGCCGGAAAAACCATGCAAGAAATTGTAAGCTCAGTACAACGCGTCACGGATATTATGGGTGAAATTACCGCGGCATCTATTGAGCAAAGCGCGGGTATTGACCAAGTAAACAGTGCCATCACCAGCATGGATGAAGTGACGCAACAAAATGCCGCACTAGTAGAAGAAGCGGCTGCGGCTGCTGAATCACTGGTTGAGCAAGCAGTGACATTAATGGATACCGTGAACGAGTTTAAGTTAAATGGTGGCAATCAAGTGACTAATAATCGTCGCGCAAGTAACAGCCCAATGCGGAGTGCTGCGCCGAGCCGACCTGTAGTCACAAGATCAGTCGCAAGTCGTCCAGTAGCAAAGCCAGTGTCACGCCCAGCTCCAGTAAAAGCCATTGCCAAAACTGGCACGGATGATGGTGATTGGGAAGAGTTTTAAACAGGTGAGCAAGGCTTTTGCTATGAATAGATTCTAGCTGTTCAATAAAGTATAAATAGGGTAAAAAATGAATTTTATTAAATCAATGACGGTTGCTCAAAAGTTGTTCGCAATCATCGCCATTGCTGTCACCGTAGCAACGGTTCAGGCTGGTATTGGCTTATTTGAGTTGAGTAAAAGTAGAGATAGCCTGAAAACGGTCTATGAAGACCGAATGGTGCCACTTGAGCAGTTGGACAGTATTGCAATCAATATGCTTAAAAACCGTACGCATATCAATGCTGCATTAAATGAAACGCATACTGTCATTGGGCCAGATAAAAAACCAATATTGGCACTAGATACTCAAAATGCATTAAAAGAAGCGCAGTATATTGAAAGTAAAATTGAAGAAATCAGTAAGACCTGGGCCGTTTATATGGCCACGAATCTAACCCCAGAAGAAAAGCTTTTGGCTGAAAAATTTTCAGATAACCGAGGTGAATTTGTAACGAAAATATTAAAGCCTGCCATTGCAAAATTGCAATCTGGGAATTATCAAGAGTTAGCGCAGATCAATGCAAAAACCCAAAATTTATTTATGTTGGCTGAAAAGGACTTATTGGCTTTAAAAACATTGCAGTTAGATATTGCTGCTAAAGAGTATCAATCTGCCGCTGCAAGTTTTGAGAACATCCGCTTACTCACTTTTGCAGGTCTAGCTTTTGCTGTAATTTTGATGATGGTCGTTGGTTACGCGATTTCACGTTCAATTACAAAAGCACTTGGTGGCGAACCTGGTGCAATGTATGACGCAGCTAACCGTATTGCGGCAGGTAATCTAGATTTTAAAATTAACCTTGCCGCCAATGATAGCACCAGTGCAATGGCCGCCATGAGTAATATGCAAAGTAATATTAAGCAGTTAGTGGCCGATGCTTCGATGTTATCAACCGCAGCCAAAGAGGGGCGACTAGCCACCCGTGCAGATGCAAATCGACATCTGGGCGACTACCGTAAAGTGGTTGCTGGGGTGAATGAAACCTTAGATGCAGTGATTGGGCCATTAAATGTTGCTGCAAATTACGTTGATCGAATTTCTAAAGGGGATATTCCAGCCAAAATTACAGATAACTATAACGGTGATTTCAACGCGATTAAACAGAATTTAAATACCTGTATTGACGCTGTGAACAATATGGTGACCGAGGCTGTTAGCCTTGAAAAGTCTGCAATAGATGGGCAACTGAACACACGTGCAGATGCAAATAAATATCAGGGTGATTTCCGTAAAGTGATTGAAGGATTTAATAAATCTCTTGATGCCATTGTGACGCCATTGACTATGGCTGCTGGCTATGTTGAAAAACTCGCAAAAGGAGATATGCCTGCCAAAATTACCGATAGTTATAACGGTGATTTTAATGTGATTAAAAATAATTTGAATACCTGTATTGATGCGATTTCTTTATTGGTATTTGATGCAAACAAACTTGCACAAGCGGCGCAAGATAACAAATTAGACGAACGTGCAGATGCAAAAAAACACTTTGGCGATTACCGCAAAGTCATTGAGGGTGTAAATGGTACGCTAGATACAGTGATGGCGAAAAATGCTTCTGATGCCGCACAAAAAGCTAAAGAAGCACAAGCGCTTCAAAATGCAGTTGAAGAAACGCAAGAAGTCATTGAATCAGCTAAAACAGGAGACTTATCCAAACGTGTTTCATTAGCTGGTAAGACTGGCGCAATAGCTTCCCTTTGTGACGGCGTGAATGCGCTGATGGAAAAAATGACTGAAGTGGTAGTGCAAGTACGTGAAGCAGGTGAAACGATCAATACTGCAGCAGGTGAAATTTCTTCAGGTAACAACGACCTATCAAGCCGCACAGAACAACAAGCCTCAAGTCTTGAAGAAACAGCAGCGAGCATGGAAGAACTTGCTTCAACCGTTAAAAACAATGCAGAAAACGCCAAGCAAGCCAATCAACTTGCGGCAAGTGCCTCCAGTGTGGCGATAAAAGGTGGCGAAGTGGTTGGCCAAGTTGTTTCTACCATGAGTTCCATCAACGAAAGTGCTAAAAAGATTGAAGACATTATTTCAGTCATTGACGGCATTGCCTTCCAAACTAATATTCTCGCGTTGAATGCTGCCGTTGAAGCCGCCCGCGCCGGTGAGCAAGGCCGCGGTTTTGCTGTGGTGGCAGGTGAAGTGCGTAACCTCGCCCAACGTTCAGCCAGTGCGGCCAAAGAGATTAAAGAACTCATTACAGATTCAGTCAGCAAAACGGCTGAAGGTACTGTGCAAGTTGAAGATGCCGGTAAAACCATGCAAGAAATTGTAAGCTCAGTACAACGCGTCACGGATATTATGGGTGAAATCACAGCGGCATCTATTGAGCAAAGTGCGGGTATTGATCAAGTAAACAGTGCCATCACCAGCATGGATGAAGTGACGCAACAAAACGCTGCCTTGGTGGAAGAAGCTGCAGCAGCAGCAGAATCTTTAGTAGAGCAAGCATCTTCCTTAATGGATACCGTGAACGAGTTTAAGCTAAATGGTGGCAACCAAGTGACTAACAACCGTCGCGCAAGTAACAGCCCAATGCGTAGACCAAATGCAACGGTGAGTAAAGCTGCTGGCCTTGCAAAACCAGAAACAAAATTTTCATTTGCGGATGCCATGCAAGCGCACATAAAATGGAAAAACCGTTTAGTGAACTATGTGTCAGGAAACTCTGATGAGCATTTAGAAGTTGAAAAAGTATGCCGTGATGACCAATGCCCGCTAGGGGGTTGGATATATGGTGAAGCACGTAAGCATGCGCATTTGCATGAGTATAAAGAACTCAAAACAGCCCATGCTGAATTTCACCAAAGTGTTGGCGACATTGTGCAACACGTACACGATAACAAACAAGCCGAAGCGCGAAAATTATTAGGGGCTGATTTTTCAAGAACCTCTAAACGTACCATTGCGGCTATTCAAGAGATTGAATCTGTTGTAAACGCAAATAGTGCAAACCATCTTAAAACGGTTAGAAAAAATGGTACCGATGATGGTGAATGGGAAGCGTTTTAGTTTATTGATAATTTAGGGG
>JAKQTB010000100.1 GCA_029569495.1 Pseudomonadota bacterium
AAAAAAGCAGAGCCGCCTCCAGCGCCAGCAGCAACACCAGATGATATTTTATTATTACGTGAAATTCGTGATGCTTTGAAAAAATAAGCCAAGTATTTTATTAGGCAGTAGAAATAACAAAAGGGCTGAAAAGCCCTTTTATTTTGCCTGATTTTATTTAATTTGATTCTTCAGTTTCTTGTGGCAACACTTCAATCATGATGCTGTGTAGCCGCCGGCTATCTGCACGTAATACCTTGATATGCAAGCCATTAAAGGTGGTTTCTTCGTTGCGTTTTGGTAAATGGCCGAATTGATGCACCACCAAACCGCCAATGGTTGAAAACTCTTCATCGCTTAAATCTGTGCCAATAATTTCATTAAAGTCGGCAATTTCAGTGAGCGCTTTTACGCGATACTGGCCATCGGCATTTCGAATAATATTGTCTTCATCTTCGTCGTAGTCGTATTCATCTTCAATATCGCCAACAATTTGTTCCAGCACGTCTTCAATCGTCACCATGCCCGCTACGCCGCCGTACTCATCCACCACAATGGCAATATGGTTGCGGTTACTGCGGAATTCTTTGAGTAAAATATTCAAGCGTTTGGATTCTGGAATAAACACAGCCGGGCGTAACATATCACGCACCTCAAAGTCTTCGCCCGCGTAATAGCGTAACAAATCTTTGGCCAGCAAAATACCAATCACATCATTTTTGTCGTCCTCAATCACAGGAAAGCGCGAGTGCGCGGTTTCGATAACATGCGGAATAAAAGCTTCTGGGGGTTGCGTGATGTCAATGACATCCATTTGTGAGCGCGGAATCATGATGTCGCGCACTTGCATTTCAGATACTTGCAACACACCCTCAATCATGGCGAGAGAATCAGCGTCCATCAGGTGGTTTTCATACGCGCCATGTAGCAGGCTGACTAACTGCTCGCGATCTTCGGGTTCGCGCAGTAAAAAGTGGCTTAAGCGCTCTAGTAAGCTAGGTTTATTGTTATGCGGTTTTTCGGGTTCGGCAGCCATTAGGCGTCCTATGTGATGAGATAGGGGTTAGCATACCCTAATTTTGAAATTATTGCAGTCTCTAACGACTCCATTAATTCAGCTTGTGCGGCTATTTCGTGGTCGTAACCGTGTAAATGCAAAATGCCATGCACCGTTAAATGCGCGTAATGTGCTTCAATGGACTTATGTTGCGCCAATGCTTCAGTGGCCACTACGGGTGCACACATCACAATGTCGCCCATTAAATGGGGTGTTTCTGTGATGGGAAAAGTCAACACATTGGTGGCGTAATCTTTGCCGCGATAGGTATTGTTGAGCGCGCGACCCTCATCTTCATCCACAATGCGAATGGTGACTTCAGTATCCACACGCAGCGCTGCATTCGCCCATTTTTTAAATTGAGACTTGCTCGGAATGTTGCTCAGTTGTGATGCGATTTGTAAGGTGAGGTGCAGCGTTGGCATGAGGTTTTTAATGTATTAAAAAAAGCAAAAATAGTCTAAAAAAAGCATATAACCTTTTTTGATGCCCTGCAAGCCTTTATTTACAAGGCTCGCAGGGCAGTAAAATTTTATCGGGTAAATTTTCGCTTGAAATTGAATGGTATGCATCAATGGTTAGTCGTGGTGTTTGGCTTCATATTCTTCATAAGCATTGACGATTTTTTGCACCAATGGGTGGCGCACCACATCGCCTGATAAAAAGTGTGTCATGGCGATGCCTTTAATCTCTTTCAGCACTTTTTGCGCTTCTACCAAGCCACTTTTTTGGTGGCGTTGCAGGTCGATTTGCGTCACATCACCCGTAATCACCGCTTTTGTGCCAAAACCGATGCGCGTTAAAAACATTTTCATTTGCTCGGGCGTAGTGTTTTGCGCTTCATCTAAAATAATAAAACTTTGGTTTAATGTTCTGCCGCGCATATAAGCCAAAGGCGCGACTTCAATGGCGCCACGTTCAAACATTTTATTCACTGTGTCGTAGCCGGCCAAGTCATACAACGCATCATATAAAGGCCGCAGATACGGGTCCACTTTTTGGTTTAAATCGCCCGGCAAAAAGCCTAAGCGCTCACCTGCCTCAACCGCTGGGCGCACCAATACAATACGTTTTACGCGGTCGCGCGTCATCGCATCCACCGCGCTTGCCACAGCTAAATACGTTTTACCTGTGCCTGCAGGCCCAATACCAAAAGTAATGTCATGGTCCTGAATCTGCTGTAAATACGCCACTTGGCGCGGTGTACGGCCATG
This sequence comes from Pseudomonadota bacterium, assembly GCA_029569495.1. GTDB lineage: Bacteria > Pseudomonadota > Gammaproteobacteria > Burkholderiales > Methylophilaceae > Methylotenera. The sequence goes on from JAKQTB010000100.1 coordinate 2,251, forward strand.
TAAATCGCCACGGCGCGTCATTAGCACCGGCATTGCGGTGGTGGTGACATCTTCTGGGCTGAGTTTGTCAATTTCAACCAATCCCAACTGAATGTCTTCTAATTCAACTGGTTTTTTAGCGCGAATGTAGAAATTTTCAATGAGTTGTGCGGCCAAGCGCGTATGGTCAAGTTTGCCGGTAATATTGAACGTGCTGCCGCGCCGGTTGATGCTCACTTCAAGTGCTGTTTCAATTTGCTTGATGTTTTCATCCAGCGCGCCACATAAATTGGCAAGGCGAATGTTATCTTCTGGGGTCAGGGTAATTTCCATATGCTTCAATAGGTTATCCGTTAATGATTTCACCACGCAGGCGTTTTGGGTTCGATACATCAGTAATGCGTACGTTCACAACATGCCCGATTAAATTTGCATCGCCCACAATATCTACAATGCGGTTGTTATCAGTTTTGCCGGCGAGTTCGCTCGCATTTTTCCAAGAAGCGCTCTCAATGAGTACGCGTTGCGTCGTGTCAAGCATGGCTTCACTAATCAGTTTGCCTTGTGCTTCGTTCAGCGCTTGTAACTTAGCTAGGCGCGCTAGTTTGGTTGCTTGTGGTGTTTCATCAGTTAAGTAAGATGCGGGCGTACCGGGGCGAGGGCTGTATAAAAAGCTAAAGCTATAATCAAAACCCACGTCTTGCATGAGTTTTGCGGTGGCTTCAAATTCAGCTTCAGTTTCCCCAGGAAAACCGACAATGAAATCTGAGGTAAACGTGAGATTTGGATTGGCCGCGCGCAGTTTACGAATGGTTGATTTAAATTGTAGCGCTGTGTAATTACGTTTCATCGCCATCAATATGCGGTCAGCCCCCGCCTGCACAGGCAAGTGTAATTGCGCTGCGAGTTTTGGAATGTTGGCAAAACAAGCAATTAAGCGCTCAGTCATTTCATTTGGATGGCTGGTGGTAAAGCGAATGCGTTCTAATTGCGGAATTTCAGCAATGTATTCAATGAGTAAGGCCAAATCAGCCTCAGTCCCTTGATATTCTGCGCGATAGGCATTCACGTTTTGGCCCAGTAACGTGAGTTCTTTCACGCCTTGTTCTGCCAGTTGAATGGCTTCAGTTAATATGGCCTCAAACGGGCGCGAGACTTCTTCACCGCGCGTGTATGGCACTACGCAAAAGCTGCAATATTTACTACAGCCTTCCATAATGCTCAAAAATGCACTCGCGCCTTCAACGCGTGGTGGTGGCAAATGGTCAAACTTTTCAATTTCAGGAAAAGAAATATCCACTTGTGATTGACCGCTACTTTGGCTGCTTTTAATCATTTCAGGCAAGCGGTGCAAGGTTTGCGGGCCAAATACTACATCTACATAAGGTGCGCGCTTAATGATGTTGTCGCCTTCTTGCGAAGCTACACAGCCACCTACGCCAATCACCAAATTAGGGTTGGCTTTTTTCAATGGAATAAATCGCCCAAGGTGACTAAATACTTTATCTTCCGCTTTCTCGCGCACCGAACAGGTGTTCAACAGAATTACATCAGCATCTTCAGGCGTGAGTGTTTCTACCATGCCATTTTCAGCACTCAGCATATCCGCCATGCGCGATGAATCATATTCATTCATCTGGCAACCAAAGGTTTTAATAAAGACTTTTTTTGGGGTGTTCAAAATTTAGAGAGATTTAACGAGCAAGTCACAATGCGCCATTTTAGCGTAAATGCGTGAAAGGGGATAACTAAGTTCAATGTTTAGCTAAAGAAGGTAAAAAGTGAAAGTTGGCTACAAGTGGCATCCACTTATAATAGGTTGCTCATAAATTGCAAAAAGGGGCGTTAAGCCCCTTTTTTTATTAACTTTTACTAAAGTTTAAACAGCTGATTTTCTACGACGTGCTGCAAAACCTACTAAACCAAGGCCAGCTAACATCAACGCATAAGTTTCTGGTTCAGGTACTGCTGTTACGTTTAAAGCTACTGCATACAACCCGCCTTTTGTCCCGGTTGCATTGCCAAATAAGTTAACTTGATAATCACCAGCAACATTTAATATTGTTGAGTGAGTAGTGTTGTCTGCTGATAAGGTACCTGTAGTAAAACTACCTGGACCTGTAATGTTGTAATACATCCCAGTAATGTTGTACAAGTCAACATTACCTATCCCAGGTATGTTAAAACTTAAATCAAGGTGATTTGCCGCTGAACCCAAATTCGATGGGGTAGTAATGCTGAATTTAATGTTGTCTATGAAAGTTCCAGCACTTCTTTCAAACGTGTTTGCATAAGTGCCAGACAAATTTCCTAACTCGACTACTGCAGCATTTGCCATAAGTGATGTCACACTTAACAAAGCACCTGCCGCAAGAGTTTTAAATATTTTTTTCATAACAACCTCTTATATATCTTTATTAACAGGCTATTATTCTCTACATTATTTGTACGGTTGTCAAGTAATATATGTGAGAATTTGTTTTATAGATTAATGAAAATTGCATGCGGAAATGAATTAATGGTTTTTTTGCAATTAAATAAATGCCCTTTTAGGTTAATTCATGTTTCCCCAATGCTCTATTAACAGTTTTAAATGAATCTTTTCATTTTTTAGCAATATTTTTCTAGGTAATAAGCGACCATTTTGTTCAGAGTAGTTTTCGTACTTTATATCCCATCCATCTTGTTTTAATGTAATTAAATAACCTTGCTCATCCCACGCGCTATTCATTATGTGGCTGCTTGTCGGCCTTCCTAGCGCCCAGTCGGCTAGTCCAGAAAGCGGTAATTGCCAGCCTAAGGTTTTTTGTGTCAGGGTTTCAGCATCTACTTCAGAAATGCTGTTACCTTTGTCGTCTACCAAGGTCACTTGCGTGGCGGTTTTTTTGATACTGGCAACTTGCCCACCCAGTGGTGAGAAAAGTGAGATGTCATCGTTTGCATTATCGTGCTGCCAAGTCAGGCCGCCAGAAAAACCTTTATTTTCAGATTGAACACCAATGCGGCCTTGTAGCGAAAATTGCTGAATCGCTGCAATCTCTTGCTGATGCTTTAAATACAAGGCTTTTGAAGCCGCGCTCTGAGCGGGTTTGATTGCTGGGACACTCACGCAGGATTGCAAAAAGGCCATCAATCCAATCACTAGCGCAATCCGAATTGATTGCTGCCATTGAGTCGATTGAATGCTAACCATTTGCTTTTGCTAAGAGTTTGATTGAATCGTTTTAAATTTATTGGTGGTGTTAATCAGCACTTCGTTTTCTGGATTGGCGGTGAGCGCGTCATTCCATATTTTGTTGGCTTCATCGCGTTTGCCTTTTTTCCATAGTACTTCGCCCAAGTGTGCCGCAATTTCAGGGTCTTGGCTGGTGTTGTAGGCTTGTTGTAAATACGTTATTGCTTTGTCTAAGTTGCCCTTGCGGTAGTGTGCCCAGCCTAGGCTGTCTAGCATGTAGTGATCATTGGGGCTAAAAGATAAAGCTTTTTCGATAAGTTTGATTGCTTCATTAAGGCGAATGTTGCGGTCTGCGAATGAATAACCAAGCGCATTGTAGGCGGCAGCAAAGTCAGGTTTAACGGCAATAGATTTACGCAGCTCGGCTTCCATGAGGTCAAACTTTTTAATACGCTCGGCGGCCAATGCGTAGTCATACACCAGCTC
>JAKQTB010000102.1 GCA_029569495.1 Pseudomonadota bacterium
TCAGACAACAAAGTACCGTGCTGGTCTACCACTGTCACGTTCTCAATGGGCAAGTTAGGCACGCTGCTGGCCACCAAATGCACAACGGCGGCCACTTGTTGCGGGTCTAAATTGCGCCCTGCTCTTACATTTAACAGTACAGATGCCGTCGGTTTAAGTTGGTCGCGCACAAATACGGTGGCTTTTGGAATTGCCAAATGAATCTTAGCGCCTTCAACCGCGCTGATTGATTGCACACTGCGTTCTAACTCACCTTCAAGTGCGCGTTGAAAATTCACTTGCTCTACAAATTGTGAAACACCAAATTTTTGATTTTCTAACAATTCAAAACCAGCGTTACCGCCCTTTGGTAAGCCATCGGCGGCTAATTTAAGTCTAGCTTGGTGTACTTGGCCTGCTGGTACCAAAATCGCTGAACCGCCTTCAGAAAACTTATACGGCACATTCATTTTTTCAAGCGCGGCTACAATCGCGCCACCGTCTTTATCTGAAAAATTGGAATATAAAACACGGTAATCAGGTTGCTGACTCCATAACCAAAATACCACCATCACGGCTACCACGGCAGCCATACCTGCTACCAGTATCAGCTTATTGCCCAATTGCGGCATGCCGCCCATGCCCATGGCGGATTCGTTTGTTAAGGTGGCGTTTGAGGCTGCCATCATCAATCTCCAGTTTCTTACGCAATAAAGTCAAAATCAGTGAGTGTCAAAAGAAGCGTTTTGTGTTTCCTTTGACGGATTAATGACTATTATGCGCATGTTCTGCAAATTCAATTTTTAGAATAGAGCGGTAATATTGAGCTTATTTGCACCGTTTAGTATTGCCACTGCATGTTAAATTGTTCACCGTGATACAACCTTTAGTTAAATGTGTCTTAAACTTAAGCACAAAAAGTGCTAAGTTTTTTGAATTGAATGGAGTACAAGCCCAATGAAAACAAGTGGAATCGACGCTGGCCGAATTGAATCAATGCTGGCACAACTTAAAGCTGCGGCACAGCGCCCACAGGCAGAGGCTTTAACTGCACTTAATGTTTCTGGCACAAAATCTGCTGGCAATGCATCAAAAGTTGATTTTTCAAATGCCCTAAAAGCTTCGTTAGACCAAGTTAACCAAGTGCAAAAAAGTGCCGAGCAATTAGGCAAAAATTTTGCCATGGGCGACGATAGCGTCAGCCTGTCTGATGTGATGATTGCCAACCAAAAAGCCAACATCTCTTTTCAGGCCACCATTCAAGTAAGAAATAAACTGGTTTCAGCGTATCATGACATCATGAATATGCAGGTTTAAAAAGCCTTTAAAAAGATACTCAATTTACCTAAAATCACCCCGAGAAAAATTTTCTGCCCTGCGAGCCTTTATTTATAAGGCTTCCAGAGCATCAAAAAAGGTTGGTGTAAAAATCAGCGCAAATTTTCGATTTTTTCTTCAAACTTTTCTGCTTGTTGCGATTGCGACTTTTCTGCTTCCAGCCGATAAATCCAAGCCAAAATTTCAGCAATCGCCAAATACAATTCTGGCGGAATATGCGCATCTAAATCCACCTGCATGAGCAAATTCACCAAATCTTTGGATTCATGCACAAACACCTTGTGTTCTTTTGCCAAGGCAATAATCTGTTCAGCTACTGCCCCGTGCCCTTTTGCCACCACTTTTGGCGCGTAATCATTGGCGCCATAGGCGAGCGCAATGGCTTGCTGATGATGGTGCGGTTGCGCGAGATTATTCATATTGGCCTACCGTCAGCGCCTCAATTGCTTGGCCTTTATTCACCATTGATGCAAAAAGTTGCTGGCGTTCTTTTTTAAAGGTTGCGAGCGTTTGCGGGTTTTCAGTCAACATATGAATGCTTATGCGGCCATCTACCACGCCGATGCGCGCCGACACTTTACCTAAATTTGGCAAATGCATGGTGATTTCACTACTGACGGGTTTGGTTTTATGGGTTTCGTCTTGGCCGGATTGTTCTGCATGTTCGCGCGGCTCATCAAAGGTCACATCCCAATCCATGGTTTGATTTTGCCAAATTTCGCCATGCCACGACAAACGCTGATGCTCTAACGCGGCCAATTGTTGTGCCGGTAAAGTATTGAGTACGGTGTTGGGCGTATTGTTCGCCAAGTTTTGCAACTCTGGTCGCATGCTCTCGATTGTGCGTTTACCTGCCACCACTTCAGCCAGATGCGATTCCAGAAATAATCCGCTACGTTGTAGCGCATTTTTTAAATCCAGGCCCAGTTGCTGTGGTTTATACGGCTGCTGCGTCACCACGCCATTGGCCTGATAGCGCATAGAAGTGCCTTCTTCATTGGCCTGCTTGATAATGCTGCCCAAAAGAAAACCCGTTTGGCTGATAGCCGCAGTGGCAGCGCTATTAGATTTATCGGCTGATAATAAATAAAAAGTTGGCACAGGTTGCGATTGCAT
>JAKQTB010000131.1 GCA_029569495.1 Pseudomonadota bacterium
GCAACCCCATGCCAAGTTCTAAACCGGTCTACAAAGACACTTTGCATCACATCCAAAGGTAAGGCGTCGGTTTTAAGCTGGGCAAGTAAAGGTTGAATACCAAAGTGGCCTGCCAGCACTAGTAGCAGCATCAGTAGCACTGCCCAAAAATAACCTTGTTTTAGTGCGCCAGTACCAAACACTGCCATGCGGTGAATTATTAGAAACGCGCCACTCGCCATGCCAATACAGCTCACCACAGTGAATAATTTGCCGGCAATTGCGCCTGCGAGTTGCTTGTCTTGCAGGGTATCAAATAGCACGTAGGCGCTGACGCCCGTCATCCAGAGCGCCCCCGCCCAAAGGGCGACGACAATGAGGGCGATGCGGTAGGTCATTAGATGTACAACACTTCAATGATTTCGTACTCTTTTACACCGCCTGGTGCTACGACTTCAGCAATCTCACCTTCTGATTTTCCAATTAATCCGCGCGCGATAGGTGAGCTCACAGACACTTTTCCATTTTTAATATCCGCTTCGTCTTCACCAACGATTTGGTAGGTTTTAGTATCGCCTGAATCTAAATCTTCAAAACGCACAGTGGCACCAAATACCACGCGGCCATCCGCATTGAGGGTTTGCGGGTCGATGACTTGCAGGTTCGAAAGCTTTGCTTCTAATTCAGAAATACGGCCTTCGATAAAGCTTTGACGCTCTTTTGCAGATTCATACTCAGCATTTTCTGACAAATCGCCTTGCGCACGAGCCTCCGCAATTGCTTGAATAATATTGGGGCGATCAACAGCACGTAAGCGTTGTAATTCTTCTTTGAGTAACTCGGCACCTTTGATGGTAACGGGAATTTGCGTAACTGCCATATTGCTAAACCTTGTAAAAATTAAAGCATAAAAAATAAACCACACCCGAAAGAGTGTGGTTGAACAAATTAAATTTAAATACGATTGTTGAAGTGTATTTTAAGACAGCTTTTTATGCAAGTTTTGAAGTGACTCCACTGTCAGCTCCTGCATATGCGCCATGCCCATGCAGGCTGCCTTTGCGCCCGCAAGCGTTGTGTAATAAGTCACTTTATTTTGCAACGCACTACGACGAATTTCGTAACTATCCGCAACTGCGCGCTTGTCTTCAGTCACATTGACAATAAAACTAATGTCATTGTTTTTAATCATATCAACAATATGCGGGCGCCCTTCAGCCACTTTATTCACAGAGGTAACTTTAAGGCCATTGGCTGTGAGTGCTGTAGCTGTGCCTTTAGTGGCAACCAATGTAAAACCTAAATCATGAAGTGCATGCGCAATTTCAACCACTTTATTGTAGTCTTCTTTGCGCACACTAATAAAGGCCTTACCCCCTGAAGGTAATTTGGTAGATGCACCTAGCTGTGACTTCACAAAGGCTTCAGCAAAGGTCTCACCTACCCCCATCACTTCACCGGTTGATTTCATTTCCGGGCCTAAAATGGTATCCACACCCGGGAATTTAATAAACGGAAACACGGCTTCTTTCACAGAGTAGAACGGGGGAATAACTTCATGTGTGACTTTTTGAGAAGCTAAACTTTGGCCAACCATACAGCGTGCGGCAATTTTTGCTAATTGCAAACCACAGGCTTTTGAAACAAACGGTACGGTACGTGAGGCACGCGGATTCACTTCTAACACATAAACGGTAGTACCCTGTATCGCAAATTGCACATTCATCAAACCCACCACGCCCAGCGCTTTGGCCATTTGCTTGGTTTGCGTACGTAATTCATCTTGTAATTTGGCTGACAGGCTATATGGAGGGAGTGAACAGGCTGAGTCACCAGAGTGAACACCTGCTTGCTCCACGTGTTCCATAATACCGCCAATAATCACATTGCCGGTGTTGTCGCATAACGCATCCACATCCACTTCAAGCGCGTCATTTAAAAACCTATCTAGCAATACTGGCGATTCATTTGACACTTTGACTGCTTCACGCATGTATCGCTCAAGCTGGCTTTGCTCTTGCACGATTTCCATTGCACGACCGCCTAAAACATATGAAGGGCGTACCACGAGTGGGTAACCAATCTCTTCCGCCAAACGGATAGCTTCTTCTGGCGCGCGTGCGGTGCGGTTTGGCGGCTGCTTTAAGCCCAACTCATGCAACATTTTTTGAAAACGTTCACGGTCTTCGGCTTTATCAATGGCATCTGGCGTCGTGCCAATAATCGGCACACCTGCTTTTTCTAAGCCGCGCGCGAGTTTGAGTGGCGTTTGGCCGCCGTATTGCACAATCACGCCAACAGGTTTTTCAAGCGCTACGATTTCCAGTACATCTTCTAATGTCACAGGCTCAAAATACAAGCGGTCTGAGGTATCGTAATCGGTTGAAACCGTTTCAGGATTACAGTTCACCATAATGGTTTCATATCCATCTTCGCGCATCGCAAAGGCTGCATGTACGCAGCAATAATCAAACTCAATGCCTTGCCCAATACGGTTTGGGCCACCGCCCAACACCATAATTTTTTTATTATTGGTGGGCTGCGCTTCACACTCTTCTTCATAGGTAGAGTACATATACGCGGTATTCGTAGCAAACTCTGCCGCACACGTATCCACACGTTTGTAAACAGGGCGCACTTGCAAAGCCTGACGATAAGCACGCACAGCGTGCTGGTCGGTATCGAGCAATGTTGCCAAACGCTTATCAGAAAAACCACGACGTTTAAGCTGCAACAAGGCTGCTTTATCTAAATCAGCAATATGCTTGCCTTTAAGCGCTTGTTCACGGTCGATAATGTCTTTGATTTGCACCAAAAACCAAGGGTCAATTTTTGAAATCGCAAAGACCTGATCAACACTTAAACCTGCCCTAAAGGCATCGCCCACATACCAAATCCGCTCGGGGCCAGGTACGCCAATTTCTTTGGTAATGGTATCTAAATCTGTGGTTTTTTCGTCCAGACCATCCACACCAACTTCAAGTCCACGTAAGGCTTTTTGGAATGACTCTTGGAACGTGCGGCCAATCGCCATCACTTCGCCCACAGATTTCATTTGTGTGGTTAAACGACTATCTGCCTGCGGGAATTTTTCGAATGCGAAACGTGGGATTTTAGTCACTACGTAGTCAATACTTGGCTCGAATGAGGCTGGTGTAGCACCACCGGTAATTTCGTTGCGCAGTTCATCCAACGTAAAACCAACAGCCAATTTTGCTGCCACTTTCGCAATTGGAAACCCTGTTGCCTTAGAGGCCAGCGCGGATGAACGCGACACGCGTGGGTTCATCTCAATCACAATCATACGACCATCATCCGGGTTGATGGCAAACTGTACGTTAGAGCCGCCTGTATCCACACCGATTTCACGCAATACGGCCAATGAGGCATTACGCATGATTTGATATTCTTTGTCAGTCAAGGTTTGAGCAGGCGCAACAGTAATGCTGTCGCCTGTATGTACGCCCATTGGGTCTAAATTTTCAATGGAACAGATAATAATGCAGTTGTCCGCAGAGTCGCGCACCACTTCCATTTCATATTCTTTCCAGCCGAGCAATGACTCTTCAATCAGCAACTCTTTAGTCGGTGAGGCATCCAACCCACGCTCACATATTGTGATAAATTCTTCACGGTTATAAGCAATGCCGCCACCGCTACCGCCCATGGTGAATGATGGGCGAATAATCGCTGGGTAACCGATACTGGCTTGTACCTGCAACGCTTCTTCCATGCTATGCGCGATGGCAGAACGCGCGGAACCTAAACCAATTTTGGTCATCGCTTCCTTGAATTTTTGGCGGTCTTCGGCTTTATCAATCGCCTCTTTTGATGCGCCAATCAACTCCACTTTATATTTTGCCAACACGCCATGCTTATCTAAATCGAGGGCGCAATTCAAGGCAGTTTGACCACCCATGGTTGGCAATAGGGCATCGGGGCGCTCTTTAGCAATAATCTTTTCAACCACTTGCCAAGTCACAGGCTCAATGTAGGTTGCATCGGCCATTTCCGGATCAGTCATGATGGTGGCTGGGTTTGAGTTCACCAAAATAACGCGGTAACCTTCTTCACGCAACGCTTTACATGCCTGCGCGCCAGAGTAGTCAAACTCACAGGCCTGACCAATGACAATTGGACCTGCGCCAATGATAAGAATGGATTTTATATCGGTACGCTTAGCCATTAGCTAGCCTTTCTTTCTGCTGTTTTACTTGCCTGCATCATGCTAATGAAGCGGTCGAACAAATAACTCATTTCGGTTGGCCCCGGACTGGCTTCAGGATGGCCCTGAAAGCTGAATGCGGGTTTGTCAGTACGGGCAATGCCCTGCAAACTGCCGTCAAACAATGAAACATGGGTGGTTTTAATATTGGCGGGCAATGTGGTCGCATCCGCCGCAAAGCCATGGTTTTGACTGGTGATATACACGCGCTTGGTATCAACATCTTGCACAGGGTGATTAGCACCATGATGGCCAAATTTCATTTTGATTGTTTTAGCCCCTGACGCCAATGCCAACAACTGATGCCCTAAACAGATGCCAAACGTAGGCACACCGCTATCGACAATGGTTTTAATTGCAGCAATTGCGTAATCACACGGTGCCGGGTCCCCCGGACCATTGGATAAAAATACACCGTCTGGTTTGTAAGCAAGCGCCTCAGCCGCCGATGTTTGGGCTGGCAACACCGTCACCTTACAGCCACGAGAAACCAGCATCCGCAAAATATTGCGCTTAACCCCGTAATCGTAAGCCACCACATGAAACTGCTTTGCTGGCGCTGGCGTAAATCCTTGACCTAACGCCCACTCACCTTCAGTGAATTCGTATGGTTTTTTGCAGGTCACAACTTTTGCTAAATCCAGCCCATTTAAACCTGGAAAGCCCGCCATCAAATCATTCGCCAATGCTAACGCTTTCGTTTCATCAGCCTCACCTGCGATTACCGCGCCTGTTTGCGCACCTTTTTCACGTAAAATTCGGGTAAGTTTGCGTGTATCAATATCGGCGATTGCGACAATATTGTTATCAACCAGATAGTCAGATAATGACTGTGTGTTTCTAAAATTGGAGTGAATTAATGGCAAATCACGAATAATAAGGCCGCTGGCATACACTTGGCCAGACTCAACATCTTCAAGGTTAACGCCATAATTACCGATGTGCGGATAAGTAAGCGTGACGATTTGTTTGGTGTAGGAGGGGTCGGTTAAAATCTCCTGATAACCAGTCATTGAAGTGTTGAACACCACCTCACCAACGGTTTGGCCACTTGCCCCAATTGAGGTGCCACGAAACACAGTTCCATCTGCAAGTACTAGTATGGCGGGCAGGTTTTGTGACACGGCAACTCCTTGTTTTACAACATTAATTAATTTTAACTTTTTGTCCATCATGAGCAGATGGCAGATATGCAAAACGGGAGGAGTGTATAGAGACTCTTCCCGTTTCAGAATTACCGAATTATAGCGAAAAACTAACGGCTTATCAAGCTGACATTACAGGGTTTGTAGCTGTTGGTCGTGCGATTTTGCCAGTACTAATTGCGCCACTGCCGCGCCAATAAGCGCAATGAACATATCCCATTGCGTATCCCACACATCACCTTGCGTGCCCAGAAAAGCCTCTGCCGCTTCGCCTGAAGCCACCGCCACCCACCATTCTATCAACTCATAAACAGCACTGATACTCAAGGCAATACAGCACACGATAAAAAACAGCCACGCGCCTTTTTGTACAACATTTTTGCGCAGCAATATTTCACGCGCCACCATCGCAGGGATAAACCCTTGTGCAAAATGACCCACACGATCGTAATAATTGCGACTCAGTTCAAAAGTGTCGCGTAGCCAGTTAAAGGCTGGCACTTCAGCATAGGTATAGTGCCCGCCTATCATCAAAATGACCGCATGTAGCAAAATTAACACGTACAGTAATGGCGTTAGTGGAAACTTTTGATAACTAAAGCACAAGATTGGCATGGCAATTAGTACGGGGGCGACTTCGAGAAACCAAGTCAAATAATCGGTGGGTTGAATGGCAGACCAGACAAACACTGCCGCCAAGATCAAAAGTAAAATAGGCAAAAATAGTCGGTGCTTAGTCGTCATTTGAAAGTCGAAATCTTTAAGGTTTTTAACATCAATTAGCCTAGCAAAGCCAATTCAGCCTCACTAAATCCTGCCAACCGACGCGCCTCAAGGTTAAAAGGTCCACGCAGTTTAGGTGCCTTATATTGCTGGCAAAGCTGCTCAAACGTTGCAATGGGTGACAATTGTCGCGCCGCACACAGCCAGTTAAACCAATGGTTACCAATGGCCACATGGCCAATTTCATCGCGCAGAATAATATCTAGAATATCCGCAACAGCCGTATCGCCAATTTGTGCAAATTTATTGCGTAATGGCACAGAGGCATCCAGTCCACGCGCCTCCATAGTGCGCGGCACTAAAGCCAAGCGCGCCAATACATCTTCATTGGTGCGCTCGGCCATCTCCCATAAACTATTATGCCCACTAAAATCACCATACCCATAACCCATTTGCTGCAAATGCGCGTGCAATAAATTAAAGTGATATGCCTCTTCGGCAGCAACTTTCAGCCAATCGGCATAGTAAGTTTTTGGCATGTCGGCAAATCGCCAAACGGCATCAAGCGCCAAGTTAATGGCATTAAACTCAATATGCGCAATGGCGTGAATCAGTGCCGCGCGACCCTCAAGGGTGCGCATGGAACGCTTTTCAACGGCCAATGGTGAAACTAAAACGGGTTTGGCTGGGTGGCCCGGAATCGCCTGATTTGCAGTAAGCTGTATGCTTGCATCCAAGCATACATCGCCCGCTTGCCAAGCAAAATTGAGCGCGGTAACGCCCGCAACCTTATCGACCACTTGGCTGCAAGCAAGCCAATGTAAGGCGTTTTGACGTAGTTCGTTCATGGTTAAAACATGTAGGCGCGCAATGGATTGCGCTCCTACATAACCCCTTATTTAAGCAGAATAAAGTCCAATTCGCCCGCTTTCATATCGGGCACCATCAGGTATTTTTCGTCCTTGGTAATAGCAATATCTGCAGCGGCTTGGTAACCGCTTTTAATTTCCGCGACATCGCCTTTGGTGTTCACGCTAAACACTTTGCCTGATTTCCAATCGCTCACGTACATGGTGCCATCAGATTGATGCACCAAACCATCGCCTCCGCCAAACCCTTCTGCAAGGTCAGTCAATACTTGGGTTTTTTGGTTCAAGCTATACAAAATACCTGAACTAAAATCCACCACCAGCAACACTTCGCCAGTATCATCCGCCAGCAAGCCGTTGGGCGCTTTAATGCGCGCATCTTGCATATTGCTCAACAATAAACTCACATGGCCTTGCGGATTGATTTTAAAAACGGCACCACCCAAGCCCGTGTTGAACAAATCACCGCTGTCACTCACATATAAATTGCCTTGCGGGTCGGCTTCTAAGTCATTCAAAAAATAGGGTGAGCCATGCAGCGCGCCTGAAAACGCTTCTGCACTTGCAAATACGCTGGATTTACCATCTGAGGTAATCTTTAAAACCTGATGATTATCAGCCACATACAAATCAGAATCAATTACGGCCAACCCTTTCGGGTCATCTAAACCGCTGGCGTACACTGAAGTTTTACCTTGCGCGTCGATTAGCGTGATTACGCCGTCCCCCGCCTTACCAAATTCACCAATTTCAGACACAAAAATCCGCCCATCTTTGGCCTGCACCACAGATTCTGGCGTTTTTAAACCGGTGATTTTTTGCCGCTCAACGGCTGCCTTTTGCGGGGCTTTAACTTCTTTTGCGCAACCTGCGCCCAATACAGCCAGCAGCACAGCTGACAATAGCGTAACTTTTAACAATGGTTGTTTTGTGCATATTCTAGTTTGCATGGCGAACCTTTCAAATTTAAAAAAATTGCTCAAGTGTTTTCTATATCTTACTCGTATTCCGCCTAAATTTTTGTGATTTTTTTGCTCTAAACTCGTGCAAAAAACGCGTTTAAAACAGCCCGCTTTTTTACGAGAAAAATTTTATGCCCTGCGAGCCTTTATTTATAAGGCTTCCAGAGCATCGAAAAAGGTTGGTGTGAAATTAGCTTGCAAAAAGCGGTTTTTCACACGTTGCATATTTTAAATTTAACTGCACTTTTTGCGCGCCGTTATAACTATTTGTTTGCAATTGATAGGCGGCAAAAATTGGGCCATCAAATGCTTCTGCGCAATTAAAGTAAATGGCTTCAATCAGGGCATTTTCTTTTTTTAAAGTGAGCTTGAGGTGTTTTTCACTCAACACGCGCTGGCTGACCACTTCAAAGCAATCAAAAAACAGTGGCGGTGCAAAGCCTTGCCCCCACACTTGGTTTTCGAGCGCTTGCGCGGTTTCAAACGTCATGACATCGGCCGCTAAACTGCCATCAACTTCTAGCACCGACGCTAAATCTGCTTCGGTAATCAAACTTTTGACCACCGCCTCAAAGCTATGATTAAACCGTTCAAAATCAACAAGCTTTATGGTCAATCCGGCTGCCATGGCGTGGCCACCAAATTTTAAAATCAAATCGGGCTGATGTTTGGCAAGCAAATCCAAGGCATCTCGCAGATGCAGCCCTGCAATTGAGCGCCCTGAACCCTTTAGCAAACCGTCACCCGCATTGGCAAAGGCAATGACGGGCCGATGATGGCGCTCTTTAATCCGCGAGGCCAAAATACCTATCACGCCCTGGTGCCAATCATCTTGATAAATACTGATGCTAAATTGACTTTCAACCGCAATGTCGTCTAACGAGAGTTGCGCGCCCTCTTGCATATCTGCCTCAATACTGCGGCGTTGCAGATTAAGCGTATGCAGTTGCTGGGCGATGGTTGCAGCCTCAACTTCAGTTTCGGCCAACAAACATTGAATACCCAAGCGCATATCATCCAGCCTGCCGGCAGCATTGAGCCTGGGGCCAACATAAAAGCCTAAATCTTGCGCGTTCACTTGTTGCGGCTGGCGACCGCTCACACGCAACAGCGCGCTTATACCGAGCGAACACGCGCCTGCGCGAATTCTACGCAAGCCTTGTTCCACCAAAATGCGGTTGTTGTCATCGAGTTTCACCAAGTCGGCTACCGTGCCGAGTGCGACTAAATCCAGCAATTCAGTTAAATTGGGTTCAGGCGTCAGCGTAAAAGCGCCTCGCGCACGTAATTCTGCACGCAACGCCAGCAAGCCATAAAACATCACGCCCACACCAGCTAAATGCTTACTCGGAAAATCACAGCCATGCTGATTTGGGTTAATAATGCAGGCGGCCTGCGGCGTGATTTGGCCGGGCAAGTGGTGGTCGGTAATCAGCACTTGCATGCCCAGCGCGTTGGCTGCGGCCACGCCTTCTACACTAGCAATGCCGTTATCCACCGTAATAATGACATCCGGTTTTTGCTGGGCGGCAAGCGCCACAATTTCAGGTGTTAAGCCGTAGCCGTATTCAAAACGATTTGGCACTAAAAAATCCACCCGCGCACCAAAAGCACGTAAGCCTTTTACAGCAACGGCGGTCGCAGTCGCGCCGTCTGCATCGTAATCGCCAATGACTAACAGATGTTTATTTTGCGCAATCGCATCGGCCAATAATTTGGCCATGGCCGTATTATTGGTGAGTAACGTGGGCGGAATGATTTGGCCCAACGAGGTTTCAAGCGCGTGTTTATTGGCGACGCCGCGCGCCGCAAAGAGATTTGCCAACAGAGGATTGACGCCTTCTGCAATCAGCGTGCTGACTATATTACTATCAAAAGTGCGTAGTTTGATTTGCATAAGGATTGCTTATTTTGGCGATTGGGGCAATTGGCCGCCGCCGTAACACCAAAGGCTATTCATGGCCGGCAGACGCTTTGCTTCACGCGCGTTATTCACAGGGTGTTCAAATAACAGCATTTGCATTTCATTGACAAACTGCGCCCAGCGCATCGCCCCTTCGCCCGTGGGCATAAAGGCATGAACATCTTGATTGAGTGCGCTTTCTGGCAAAGAGGTTTGAATCTGTGGATGATGTGCTAACCTTAAGAACCAAAGATTTTCGTGCCAATAAAACTGTATGCCATCTGAACCAAAATGCGTGTTCAACAAGGTGGTCAGCGTATCAATTTCAGGCTGCTCTAATGGCAAAGGCACGGGGGCCGCCAAACTAAAGGTATCACGCTGCAACACCAAGTGTACTGGGGCTGCGTAAAGCCAATAAGCACCTGCAGTGTCATGACCCAATTGCTGCCAAGCTGTGGCGGCGTGAGGTCGCGTTTTTTTAAAAAATAATCGCTTAAAAAATTCAACGCTTTGTTGCATAAAATTGGGCATGCGCGATTTTAACATTATTCAACGCTGACCCCTGCATGAAGTACATGCGTAATTTTAAAACGTCATCATCGGCCCATAAAAAAACCAGCCGCATAATCCGCAGCTGGTTTTAGTCTTATTTAATGACTAATTTAAAGGTTAATTTATCATAAAAAGTTAACTCAACTTAGTAGTAACGGCCATCATCACGACGATTCCAATCACGGTGTTTAC
Source organism: Pseudomonadota bacterium (assembly GCA_029569495.1). Classification (GTDB taxonomy): domain Bacteria; phylum Pseudomonadota; class Gammaproteobacteria; order Burkholderiales; family Methylophilaceae; genus Methylotenera. The sequence goes on from JAKQTB010000131.1 coordinate 10,551, forward strand.
CACGATGACCGCGATGACGATGGTCATCGTCTTCCCAGCGTGAATCACCGTAGCTCACTTGCGGCTGAGCATAAGTCACCTGTGTAACAGCACGGCTTCTAGGGGCTACCGCTACGTTCACATCTATGTAACGACCTGGATGCTCATTTGTTACTGTGGTGTAATTGCGGCCGTTATACTCATAACTTACCAAATAACCGTTATTCACAGTTTGCCAGTTATCTACTTGGTAGCAACTTTCTACTGGCACGGTACGTGTCCCATGACGATAATTGTTGTTGTTAGCAATGCTGTTACCAGCCAGCGCACCCACGCCAGCACCTACTGCCGCAGCCGCTACTCGGCCGTTACCGCGACCGATGGTGCTACCTAACAAGCCACCAGCAACACCACCGATAATTGCTCCAGTCACATTGTTGTTCGCACCGTGGCTGTAGCTTTGTTGCTGATATTCAGTGCGGCACTCTTGGCGTGGCACATTCACACGCTCAGTTTGCGGTGTGACTGAAAGCACACGGGCAGTATCACGATATTGGTCATTTGCCATCGCAGGAGCTGCAAACACAGCCGTTAAAAGTGCAGGCACCAACATCTTGGTACGCATATTGTTAACAAGATTTAATTTAAAACCAGTCATTTTATTTCTCCTTTTATTTAACCTAATCTTTTTAAAGTTGTTAAGTCAGGTTAAAACTTAGTTACGCTTCTTCAGCGCGTTGGATTGAATTTTTTACTTTTCAATCTCTGCGAAATATTCTGCAGATGAGCGTATAACGCACGCATTTTTAGTTTTGGCGACAAGCAGTTGTTACGAATTTGTAACTCATGAAAATCATTAGCCGTTAATTTTAGAAGCGTCTTAGCCCGACAGTTCTTAATGATAATTATTTTCAACTATGTGACATGAGTTACAAATTAATGCTGCTGCCGCGATAATAATGTGACCACTGGCTCTAAGTCTAGAGCAGATTATTGGAGAATTATCATGAACAGAATCAAACAATTATTTATAGTGATTGGTTTAACGTTTACAAGTTTTGCCTTCGCAGGTGAATTTGGTGACCACTGCACAACAGGCTTATCTAAGGGCTCACTTGTTAAAACCAAATGTGAGATTAACGAAATTTATCAAGGTAAAACTTACTGTTTTGGTAATCAGGCCGCGAAAGAAGCATTTTTGTTAGATCCTGACAACACAATTGCAAAAGCTTCTGCTTTCTATTTAAAAAATGCAGAACCCATGCGCGATAAAATTAGCCAAGCCGATGCACTCAAACAAATTAACAGCAAAACTTGCGACTTAAGTAATAAAGATGCTGGTTATTTAATTTTCAATGGCTTAGATTTGAGCCACTGCAACATGCAAAACATCAGTTTTTTTGGCGCTGAACTAATGGGGGCAAATTTAAGTGGCGCTAATCTTCAAGGCGCTTATTTGAATCTTGCCCGTTTAGAAAACGCAAACTTCTCTAAAGCTAATTTAACTAATGCCACCATTTTTCAAGCAATCTTCGACAAAACCAACTTTGCTGAAGCCAACCTCACCAATGCACGCCTTATTGGTACGCTCGGTAATGTTGATTTACACAACGCCAATTTAACAAACGGCCAACTCGGTCTAGATTTGGGCAATCAACCGATGGGGCAAATGAAATTTGATTCCGTGGGTGGCAACTTCACTGATAGCAATTTTGAAAATGCTAATTTAGGCGTGGCTGCTTTTAGGTTTGGTAATCTACGTGGCGCTAACTTACGCAACTCGAACTTATACCGCGCTGATTTAATTAAAGCTGATTTAACTGGGGCTGACCTTACTGGAGCAAACTTAACAGATGCGGAAGTAGATGATGCCATATTTAAAGATGTTAAAGGCCTAGAAACCACCAAAGGGTTTAATACAGCAAAAGGCAAATGCATTGATTGTGCAGTGATTGCTACAAAGCTTGAAACAAAAATCATTGCAAGAACTGATTTAATGACCGCTGAAAATCCAGCAATCAAGGTATGTAATATCCGTGGCGCTAGGTTTTAAATAAATATTAAATAAATAGAAGATTCTAAGGGAATATAAAAACGGTTCTTCAACTTTTCAATGAGTGATTAAAAAAGGCTACATTTTTGTAGCCTTTTTTGATTCAGCGGTACTGAATGTCTAGCAATCTTGCACTTTAAAAACAGCCTTTTGCAGACGCAACAATAAGCCTTAAATTGCCACAATTTACGCCGAGAAAAAATTTATGCCCTGCGAGCCTTTATTTATAAGGCTTCCAGAGCATCAAAAAAGGTTGCATGCAAAATCAGGTATCGCCTTCCACTTTTAAATCAGGAATATGATTAAAGGCAATGCGCATTGGCGCATCTTTAAGGGCATCGTGTGCGCCACCAAAATAGAGGGTATTTTTGCCAAACTTTAAATTGAGCGCATCAATCGCTTGGTTGAGTTTTTTTTCATTTTCAAGCGGTTCCACTTGAAACAAATCACGCGCGACTTCTTCTGCCGTCACCAATCCTGAAAAATTAACGCCCACTGCATAAGGCTCATGCTGGGTTTTAGGATAGTGTTGTAAAAAGCTTTCAAGCGCTTCAATCAGGCGCAAAGTATTGTCGGTGGCCGAAATCGCGCTTTCCATATTCCAACTTGGTTTATCTCTAAATTTTACTTTAATGCTGATTTTAGAAGCCAATAAGTCGTAACTTCGCATGCGCATACAGGCTTTTTGTAACAGCCGATGCAACACCGCCCGCACACCCGCCTCATTACGCTGCTCGGGCGGCATCACGTGCGAATGCCCCAAGCTACTGCGTGCATTTTTCACATAATATGGCTCTAGGCCGCGCAGTTTGTCATACATGCGCTCGCCTTCAATGCTGCCCCACGCGGTTTGTAATTGCTGGCGATTGGCGGCATAAAGCTGTTCAACCGTGGTGATTTTATAGCGATTGAGCCGCGCTTCCATCTGTTTGCCGATGCCGTTTAAATCACGCAGTTTTAAGTGAAATAGACGTTGCGGCAATTCATGTTGTTCAATCAACACACAGCCATCTGGCTTTTGCATGTTTGATGCCGTTTTGGCTAAAAAAGTATTGGGCGCAATGCCAATAGAGCAGCGAATCGTGTCGAATTTTTTGCTAATCGCGCGTTTGATTTTGGCCGCCAGCTTGAGTGCGTTTTCTGGCAGTTGCTGGCTGCCGGTGAGTTTGCAGACCATTTCATCAATCGACAGCACTTTTTCAACATGCGTACAACTTTCGACAATTTCAATGAGTTCATGATGCAAGGCCACATAAATTGGCGGTCGCGCTTGCACAAATACCATATCAGGACATAATTTACGTGCGTCGCGTACGCCGGTACCCGTTTTGATACCAAACGCTTTGGCTTCATAACTGGCAGCAATACAGCAGGTGGTTTCTGCCATTACCGCCACCACGCCCACTGGTTTGCCGCGCAGCTCCGGCACAAGCTGCTGCTCAACTGAGGCAAAGTAGGAGTTAAAATCAACGTATAAAGCGTTTAATGCCATGCTAAAAAATGTTAAAACCAAGAAATATTAAAAATAGTGCAATGATTTAGATGAAAGATTGACTAAGTATCATACGCCCACGTGCGGGATTTTTTTATTACTATTTTGAAATAAGTGAAAAGGGTCTCACCATGAGTAACCAACAAATTGCAATATTCGCAGGCGGCTGTTTTTGGTGCACTGAACCGGTCTTTAGTCAGCTACATGGAGTAAGTAGCGTCGTGTCTGGCTATATTGGCGGACACACGATGAATCCAACGTACAAAAGTATCTGCAATGGTGACACAGGGCATGCCGAGGCGATTCAAATCACCTTTGATGCCAGCCAAATCAGTTTTGAAACTTTGCTGGAAGTGTTTTTCGTGTCGCACGATCCCACCACGCTCAATCGTCAGGGCAATGACATTGGCACACAATATCGCTCAGCGGTGTTTTGCCAAAATCAAGCGCAAGAAGAGGCTGTGAAAAAGATGATTGCAACCTTCAGCGAGGCTGATATATTTGGTGCGCCAATTGTGACGCAAATCAATGGTGCAGATATTTTTTACCCTGCCGAAGATTATCACCAATATTACTTTGATAAAAATCCAGCAAATCCTTACTGCTTGGCAGTGGCCGCGCCAAAAGCAGCTAAAATTCGCGCGAAATATGCACAACTCATCAAAACTTAAGTTTTACTACTTAACCACTGCCGACGCCAAAAAATCAAAATCATCATGAGCGCAATGCCAGACATAATCGCCAATGCCCACCAAAACCCATTGCGGTCGTTAATCCACGGCATCCAGTGAAAGTTCATGCCAAAAATTCCCGCAATAAGGGTAGCCGGCATGAAGAGCATCGCCACCACGGTTAACGCGCGCACTTCCAAGTTCACCCGCTGGCTGACACTGGCCATGTAAATATCCATCATGCCACTTAAGCTATCGCGGATTGACTCCAACGACTCAATAAAATTGACTGTATGGTCATAAACATCGCGTAAATACGGCAAGGTACTTGGTTGAAAAAAGCCTTTTTCATTACGTGTGAGGCTATTAATGACCTCACGCAGCGGCCACACGGCGCGGCGCAGTTCAATGCTGGCGTGCTTTAATTGGTGAATATTATGCAGTTCTGCATTGGTTGGGTTGGCCAATAGCGCTTCTTCAAGCGTTTCACTGGCGTCACTGACAGCTTCCAGCACACTAAAATAGCGATCCACCACACTATCCAATAAGGCATAAGCTAAATAATCAACACCTTGCTCGCGTATATTTGAATGACTGGCACGTAGACGTTCACGAATCGGGGCAAACGCACCCGTAGACCGTTCTTGAAAAGTCAGCAGAAAATATTTACCCAACACCAAGCTAATTTGCTCTGAACTTACTGATAAATTTTCTGGATGATAATAAAAGTGACGCGTTTCTAAAAAAACATAATCGTCAAACTCATCAATTTTAGGGCGCTGCTCAGTATTGAGAATATCTTCAATCACCAAAGGATGGAGATTAAACAAATCCCCCAGTTTTTTAATCACATCAACATCATGCACGCCATGTACATTGAGCCATATTTTTTTGTTTGGGTCTTGCTTAAAATTGGCCAATTCACTGATGGCTAATTCAGCCTCAACAATGCCATCGGCATCATAAGTAATTTGCGTGATTTTAAGCGTATCTAAGTGCTTGATGTCAGCATCGCCAACATACACCAACGAACCAGGAGGAAGGCCGATTTTTTTGTTACGAATTTTTTTATGTTTTCGCATGGGCAATATAATAGCTTATTCTGCACGCAATGCGTCAATCGGGTCTAATCTAGAAGCACTCACGGCGGGCAATACCCCCGCAATTAAGCCAATTACACCAGAAACCAGCAAAGCGACAACCGCAAAACGCCAAGGCGTATGTACAGGAAAGTTTGGCATAAGCAGGTGTAATAGTTGTGCAAGGCCAATGCCAAATAGCAGACCCATCGCGCCGCCCAGTACAGCCAACATCACCGATTCACTGAGAAATAACCCCAAAATCGTTCTCTGGCGCGCGCCGAGCGCGACTAACAGGCCAATTTCGTTGGTTCGCTCCGTGACTGAAATCGTCATAATCGTGACGATGCCAACACTGCCCACCAGCAATGAAATGCCCCCTAGCGCGCCGACTGCCATGGTCAAAATATTCAGAATATTTGAAAGCGTCTTTAGCATATCTTCTTGGGTAGTAATCGTAAAATCTTCGCGCCCGTGGCGTAATTTGAGCCGCTGCTTAACGGATTCAGCCACCGTAACAGACGAAGTACCTTCTTTATATAACACATGAATTTCCATTAAACCTTCGCGGTTATATAACTCCAAAGCGCGTTCAGCAGGAATGTAGGCAGTGTCATCTAAATCAATCCCAAGAAACTGGCCTTTAGGCGCTAAAATTCC
>JAKQTB010000134.1 GCA_029569495.1 Pseudomonadota bacterium
TTTGAATGCAGTTAAAAACGCCCGTGGCGATGAAATTTTATTGCTGGATGATGAAGAACTCGTGAATGAGTCGGTGCTTGCAAAGTCAGCGCAAAAAAAACCATTGGCAACTGGAAAAAATAAATTAGCTAATTACAAACGAGCTGCAAATACAAAAAAACCTGCGACAGGTGAAAACGCGGTTATTAGTAAATTGGAGTTTAAAAATGCCAATATGATAGAGGTGGCAAGGGCTTTAGCCGACATGTCCGGGCTCAATGTAGTGGCCACTGAAGCGGCTTCTAAAAAAAGTGTAACAGTTTTTTTACAGAATATTTCAGTAAAAGATGCGCTAGATACCATTAGTAAAAATGCTGGCCTATGGTACCGCCAAGATAAATCAAGCAAAACCTTTCGCATTATGACGACGGAAGAATATCAGCGCGATATGGTGGTTTATCGTGAAGATACTACGCGGGTGTTTAATTTACTGCATCCAAACCCCGTGATGGTGGCAACAGCTGTGAGAGATTTGTATGGCTCACGTGTTAGGATGACTTATGGTGTGGAAGCTGAAACCATTGGATTTGGTGGAAGTACTCAAGGTGGAAATAGAAACCAAGTAGGCGCAAACAATAATAATAGAAATAGAACCGGTGCCGGTAGCATGGGCGCAGGCCAATCAAATATGCGCCGTACCACTGCTAATGGCAATCGAACTAATAATAACTTTGGTGGAACGACATTGGGTGTAAATGCTGGCCAAACGTCAGATGCCATTACAGAAAAGCTCACTGCTGACCAAATACAAAAATTAGATGCAGCCATGCAGGTGGATGATGATGGTAATGTGATTTCTTCAGATGTACTAAAAGATATTACGCGTTCAGAACAGCCTATTTTTATCACACTCAACCGTGAACATAATTTAATGATAGTGCGTACCAGTGATGTTGCCGCATTAAAAGAAATTGAAAACCTAGTTAAAGAAATGGATAAACCCACGCCGCAAGTATTGCTGGAAATGAAAGTGTTAGAACTGACGGTAGGAGATTCATTCAGCCAATTATTTTCGTTTAGCAGCATTTCAAAAGACGGTAAGCACTCGTTAGCAGCACCCGTTTCTGATATACCGTTAAGTGGATTAGGAAGTGGTAAATTAATTTACACTTTTGTTGATAGTTTAATTGCCGCAAGAATTGAGCTTTTACAAAAAGATAAAAAAATTAATACATTAAGCTCACCCGTGCTGATGGCTTCAAATAATCGGCCAGCAAGTTTATTTGTAGGTGAAGAGCGATTATTGATTCGTGGAGTAACAGTGACAGACCCCGTTTTAGGAGGCGTCAATAATAACGTTATTACACCAGCAAAAATCACCTACGAAACAGAAATCCGAAATATCGGCAACACGTTGAATATTGTGCCAAAAATTAATGCAGACGGCACAGTCACACTAGCAATTTTACAAGACTCTTCAACAGTTAACGTTGGAGGGATGCAGTTTCCTCCAATCACTGTAGGCAATACTACACAGAGTTTTGCAATTGATTCAGTGAATACTGCAAATATTGAGGCGATTGTGGTGGCTAAGGATGGCTTAACCGTAGCGATAGGCGGTTTAATTAAGGCTAGAAGTGGTAAAGATGTACGTAAGGTGCCGATACTTGGTGACATCCCAATCATCGGCAACATTTTTCAAGATAAAGAAGAGTTCAACGATAAAACTGAACTTATTTTGCTTATTACCCCGCACATTATTGCAAACCCAATTGATAGTGAAGATTTGACCAGAGATGCGGTAGAGCCGATTTCTGAACAAGAATGGTAAATGCATCAAGCTGCCATAAAGCACAAATATAATACATTGAAGGAAATGAACATGAAAAAATCAACTTTAGGTGTTTTGCTAATAGCGTTTATGTTGGCAGGCTGCCAAACATCAATTCCAAAAGCTGAAAATTTTCCGCAAGGAAAACAAAAGAAAATTATGGCGGTGCAGCATTGGGGTTTAATTGCTAATGATGCAGTAGATCAAACGCGCTGGTCATTGAGTAAACAATCTTTGCCTAAAGACCAGCCTTTTTATGTGGCCGATAATGCCACTACCGATTTT
>JAKQTB010000147.1 GCA_029569495.1 Pseudomonadota bacterium
ATGCGGCGTGCCTTCAGCCGCCACTTCCCCATTGGCAACAAAATAAACATAATCAGCAATCAAAAAAGTTTCTTTTACGTCGTGCGAAACGATAATTGAAGTCGCGCCTAGCGCGTCATTGAGGCTTCGAATTAAGTCACAAATCACACCCATTGAAATTGGGTCTAAGCCTGCAAAGGGTTCATCGTACATAATAATATTTGGGTCTAACGCAATTGCGCGCGCCAAGGCCACGCGCCGCGCCATGCCTCCAGAAAGCTCAGGTGGCGTTAATGTGTGCGCCCCGCGCAAACCTACCGCATTGAGTTTCATTAATACCAAGTCGCGAATCATTGACTCAGGCAAGTCGGTAAGTTCCCGCATCGGAAACGCAACGTTATCAAACACGCTTAAATCGGTGAATAAAGCACCGTGCTGAAACAACATGCCCATTTCACGACGTAATTTAAAAATTCCGTCACGATCTTGCTGGTGCACAACTTGGCCTTCAACGCGTACTTCGCCTTTGGTTGGTTTAATTTGTCCGCCAATTAAACGCAACAAGGTGGTTTTACCACTGCCACTACCGCCCATAATTGCCACCACTTTGCGACGCGGGAACACCATATTGATGCCTTTATGCAGCAAACGGCCTTTGTACCCAAAGGATAAATTATCAATCTCTACAATATTATTGGTCATGTTGCAGTGTTGTTTTTTCTGATTTTAAGCACGACTTTTTACGAAGCCACTATTCTAAAACAATTTGGAGACTAAGCAAGCGCTTAAATTAGCTGCCGCTAAAGTTGATTTGTTTTGAGTTAAGCGTCTATAAGCTGTTAGCCAACAAAAAAGCCCGCGATTGCGGGCTTTTTCTCAAACTAAAAATTAGTTAGAAAGTCATACAAACGGTATAAATATTTCCATCTACAACAGCTGTCGCCGCCACCCCTGCACCAGGGGTTCCGCTTACTACCGCTCTCACCGAGCCAGTACTTGTTTCACCATCATCCAAGTTTGCGTCCACTTGTTTTGCAAGCCTGCCAGACAGGTTGTCAGAACAAACCACATATGAACCAGACATTCCGGTAATCGTCGGAAAAGCAGCTGACCAGGACTGAACGCCTAAGCGCCCATTTTCTGCATTATTAGGTAAAAAATCGGCGGCAGCTGTGTTAGTTGGACCCGTTGCCAAGCCTGCTAGTCGAACATGTTGCCAAAAAAGGGCTGACTCATCCGTTAATGTTGTTGAATTCCAAGCGCCTTCAATACGAGCATTTCCTACGGTGCCACCTGTTGTTGCTAAGGTTGCACCATTCAAATGGGCTGCCACGTTGCCATCATCTCCGGGTAATGCACGGAATTTATCTTGATATCCATAAATAAAAACCTGCACGTTTTTAAATTCAGCAATAATACTTTTTGCTTTAGCGCTGTTAATCAGCTCCTGCCCTTTAAGCACACCACCTAGAAGCAAGCCGATAATCACTAGCACAATCGCCAGCTCAATCAAAGTAAAGCCTGTTTGTTGTTTTTTCATATAATTTTCCAAACCCGTTAATTATGTAAGTAAAACTGTTTTTAATGTTGTATATGATGCACTGTTTTACTGCTAGCAATTCTCATGCAAACATCATGCCAGCTGTGTTTTTACCATTTACTGACGCTTTTCTTGATAATTATTAACATTCTATCTGTTTTTTTGCTTTTTTCCATAGAAAACTCTGCCGCCTGTGTTGATAATTTGACGATTGTGTCTAAATTTTAACATCGTCCAGTATGGTTAAATTGTAATGAATGCTATTACAATAACACGCTAGGTCGTTGTGAACATATCGCCAACTTCAATAATTGATGAGCCAAAAATTTATGCTTAGTCTATCTAAAATTTACCGTCGCATGTTTGATGATACCGATCGCCTGATGGCGCTCATGCTGCTCTCTCTCCATGCACTTATGATTTGGGGGGATAACAGTCAGTTTTTTAGCGCCTTGTTTTTATGCCACTATGGGTTCTTCTTATTATGGCAACCTATATTTCATCACAACAAAAAACTCTCCTGGCCATCTATTTTAGTTGTTTTAATTGGTGCCACTTTTGCCTTGTATTATATGAATTGGTGGATTACCGCTTTTTGGATTGCCGGTCTATTTGCACTGATTGGCGGGCGCATTATTTCAGGCGAAACAACGCGTGCCAGATTACCTAATATTTTAGCGGCAACTTATTTACTTGCCGTGCTATTACTTTGGGTGGTGCCAAAACTGCTCAATGCAAAAGATGATTTAATCGCCGCTGAATTCTTACTGACTTATTTACTGCCTATTCTGCCATTGACCATTTTGTTTCTATCAGCAAAAAATAAGCCTGTTTCGCCAGCGCAGAATATCGACTTTTTCTATACGCTGCTGATTTATTTAGTGACGCTGATTATTATTTTAGGCGGCTTTGCGATTGGCGTGACTTGGCAAGTGCATTACGTAAAACTGCTGATTTATGTGGTGCTGGGCTTGGCGGTGACCTTAGTTATGCTCAGCTGGTTATGGAACCCTAGCGAGACTTTTTCGGGCTTAGAGTTGCTCATGTCACGCTACTTATTAAGTCTAGGCCTGCCCTTTGAAGAATGGTTAAGAAAAATCGCCATGCATGCTGATTATGAATTAACCGCCAGTGATTTTTTAGAAGCCTCTATGCGCGAGCTAGCCGCTTTAAAATGGGTGAGCGGTGTACTTTGGGAGGTGGATGGCGCGAAACATCAAGCTGGTTTTGCTACGCTGCACATCTCCACCTTTAGCTTTCAGCAATTGCATCTCACACTTTATTCACGCTGGCAGTTTAGCCCTGCCATGTATTTACACGTACAACTACTCACGCAAATCATGAGCGAATTCTATGAGGCCAAATGCCGTGAAGAAACTATCAGCCAAAATACCTATATGCAAACGTTTTATGAAACAGGCTCACGCCTCACGCATGATATTAAAAATATTCTGCAGTCTTTAGGCACGTTAACTTCTGCCGCTGAACAAACGAGTGACGCTGAAGGTGACATTAGATTGATTGAATTGATTAAAAAACAATTACCAAGACTCAATCAGCGCCTTGCCGCCACGCTCACCAAGCTCGAGCGGCCAAGTGTTGAGAAAAAACGTCAGGCAAAAGTGGCCACTTGGTGGAAAAGCTTCAGGCAACTCAATAGCAACCATCAAATTCAGTTTGAATCGCCTGCTGTTTTACCAAAAGCCGACATTGACCCAGACGTGCTCGATAGCGTGGTGGATAACTTAGTACAAAACGCGCTTGAAAAAGCCAAATTAGAAGCCAACACGCAAATAAAAGTGACCTTAATGCCATCCAACCACTTTTGCCTTGAAGTCACCGATACTGGCTCCGCCATGCCACAAGACATTGCAGAGCAGTTATTTAAATCACATGTCACTTCAAAAAATGGTTTAGGTGTGGGGTTGTATCACGCAGCGCAGCAGGCGAGTCAGGCTGGCTATGAATTAAGTTTGGTCGATAATGTGAATGGTGAAGTGCGCTTTAGGCTAGAAATGTTAGCCCCTGAACAAGCCATTTAGATGGGTTGAATTGACTTAAAAACAACCACTAAATCCTTCGAGAGAAAAACAATGCCCTGCGAGCCTTTATTTATAAGACTTTCAGAGCATCGCAAAAGGTTGGTGTTAAAACAGGGCATTAAAAAGCATTTAGGGTAACGTTTCCGCTACCCTAAATAAATCTTTATGGACTCCCAGACTCTCTCAATTCAGACGCATTACGTTTGCGTAAAAATCTAGCGTAACCCTTGAATATAATCAGACACTGCCGCCATTTCAGCATCTGTCATTTTGGCAGAAATGACCATCATCATTGGTGCATTTGCGCGTTCACCTGAGCGAAACGCTTTGAGTTGCGCCAATGTGTAATCTGTATGTTGGCCGTTTACGCGCGGGAACTGCTTAGGAATACCCGCACCGTTTGCCCCATGGCAACTTGCACAGGCTGGCACATTGGTGGCAGCGACACCACCACGATAGATTTTTTCACCCAAAGAACCTTTGCCGTTAGTCGTTGCTTGCCCGAGCTTTAAACTTTGTTTTGAATAATAGGCCGCTAAGTTTTTCATGTCTTCATCACTTAACGCACCTGCAATACCCGCCATAACCGCGTTGGCACGTTTACCAGATTTAAATTCTGTGAGTTGCTTTTGCAGATATTCAGGATGCTGACCCGCCAATTTTGGGTTCAGCGTAATCGCGCTGTTGCCATCGACTCCGTGGCAAGCCGAACAGACATTTTTAGCGGTTTCTTCAGCCGAATTGACCGCATCTGCCGCTTGCGCAGGCAAACTAAAAGCAAGGCTCAACATTAAACCCGTTAAACTTGCAGCCACTGAATTTAACCCTACCCTATGACGAAATTGCATTACAGCTCCCAAAACTTAGGTTATTCAAAGAATTACTCAACATTTTAGCTAAAAAGACCCTTTCGTGATAGCATTTTTCACAGTTATTAACTGCGCCTCACGTTTGAGGTTTCAAAGCAACACTTATCACTCAAGAATTGAAATTAAATGCCATTGTTCCAAAACGCCACTTTTTTTATCTCCGCGCATCACTTACGCGACTTACCGCCTGCAAGCGGCATTGAAGTGGCGTTTGCCGGGCGCTCAAACGCAGGAAAATCCAGCGCATTGAACACGTTAGCCAATCATAATCGCCTCGCTTTTGTGAGTAAACAGCCAGGCCGCACACAGCTCATTAACTTTTTTACCCTTGGCAATGACCGCCATTTGGTTGATTTACCAGGCTATGGGTACGCAAAAGTGCCAGAGGCGATGCGCGCGCACTGGCAAAATGTATTGGCACGTTACCTCAGTGAGCGCTCTAGCTTAGGTGGCTTGGTACTGGTCATGGATAGCCGTCACCCACTCACCCCGCTAGACCGCCAAATGCTTGACTGGTTTTGCCCAAGTGGTAAACCAGTACATGTTTTACTCACTAAGTCTGACAAATTATCACGTGGAGAAGCCTCACTGACACTCAACAAAGTTCGCAAAGAGTTAGTAGAAACTTGGGGTAACGCGTGCAGCATTCAGCTATTTTCTAGCTTGAAAAAACTTGGCGTGGAAGAAGCAGAAAAAGTGATTGGCAAATGGCTATTTGATGAAGACTCAAACTCTGGTGAAGACCATATCCCAAACACCGTGCCCTAATTTAAGTCCGCGATTCTCAAATTTAGTCAGCGGGCGGTAGCTCGGTTTAGGCGCATAATTTTCTGCGGTATTGGTAAGCTGTGTTTCCGCACTCAGCACGGCTAACACCCACTCAGCGTATTCTTGCCAATCGGTTGCCACATGCAAATAGCCGCCCACTTTAAGTTTAGTACAAAGCAGTTTTACAAACTCTGCCTGGATCAACCGGCGCTTATGATGGCGTTTTTTGTGCCATGGGTCAGGGAAGAAAATATGTACGCCATCGAGGCTAGCGTCTGCCAGCATGTTTTGCAGCACTTCAACCACATCATGCTGAATAATGCGAATATTGGTCAGTGCATGCGCTTCAATAAGCTTTAACAATGCGCCAACGCCTGGCGTATGTACTTCTGCGGCTAAAAAATCACAATGGGGTAGCGTTTGCGCAATTTTTGCAGTTGTTTCTCCCATTCCAAAACCAATTTCTAGAATTTTAGCTGATGCTTGACGATGAAACACCGCATTCAAATCAATTGGCTTGGCCGCATATTGAATACCAAATTTTGGCCAACCAATTTCAAGTGCGCGCTCCTGCCCTTTTGTCACACGCCCTTGGCGCAATACAAAACTGCGAATGCGGCGATGTTTTAATTCGTCATTCGTACTTTTCTCGTCTTTAGGGATTTCTTGCAGGGATTGATGTTCAGTTTTGATATCGTTTGTCATAGCCGCCATTATACTTTTAATGGCTATATTTTGAATCATTAAGCGCTATAAGGTGTGCGATTTATCCCCAGTCAAAAATCCCATTAGCGGCGTATCTATCTCTTTGGTAAAAGCAATAACTTTAAATAAATCGCCCATCTCAGCAGGAGATAACAGCTTTTGAGCCGCGGCCGCCAACGGGGCATAGCGTGCCATATCAGTTGGGGAAACTTCAGACAACAGCGTCAAAATGCCGCAATTCATCAGAAACTGCGCCTGACTACAAAAGCCACTTAAACTTAGGCCACCCTTCACTGCAGCATGGGCAATGCTAGTGAAATCTACGTGGGCCGTGATATCTTGTAGCCCCACATAAATTAACGGGTCAGTGTGCGCATAGTGCTGATAATGGCACATCAGAGTACCCTGATTGCGCTGCGGATGATAATATTCACGTGCTGAAAAGCCGTAATCAATCATCAATATTGCGCCGTTTTTTAATATAGTGGCGAGTGAAGTCATTAATCCACTGGCGGCAGGGTTAATCTCTGTCGTATAACCCTCGGGTAAATTGAGGTTTGTCACTGCTTCAAATAGGCTTTTTTCACTTGGGGTGCCGTGTTGATTGATGGGTCGGTTTTGCCAAACAAGCTTGTGGTTGACTACGGCAATGCCGCACACTTCAATGCCATTGGCATGTTTATGTACGATGTTTACTGGAATTGCATCTAGCACCTCGTTACCAATCACAATGCCTGCAAACTGCTGCGGCAATTCGTTTAGCCATTCGACCCGTTGAAGCACATCTTGCGGCAATGTTTGCGATAAAGTTTCAAGCTGCACCTGCCGCAAGTGGTCACTTACTTCCAAAATAAAATAGCGTTCGGGCAAGCCATTTAATTTCGCCAATGTAAGTAAACAGTCCGCCGCCAGCTTACCAGTGCCTGCACCAAGTTCTAGCACACTGCCTTGCGTTAATTGCAGGACTTGTATCATTTGATTTGCAAGCGTTTGCGCAAATAGCGGAGAAATTTGTGGTGCGGTCACAAAATCTCCGCCACCTTTTTTAATATCTCCGAACTTTTGGCTGCCTGCGCTGTAATATCCTAAGCCAGTCGCATATAACGCTAACTGCATAAATCGCGCAAAATCCAGCCAGCCTCCAGCGCTTTGGATTTCATCCTGAATCTTTAAGACAAGCTGCTCGCTATGTTTTTCGGCCTCAGGGGCTGGTTTAGGTAATGTGCTCATGGTCTTGGATTATAATAGCTAACAATTAGAATTGGATATTGCATGATTGCAAACAACATAAATAAAGTAGTGCTCATTACGGGCGGCGCTAAACGCGTGGGCGCGGCAATATGCCGCCAACTACACGCTCAGGGTGCAAACCTGATGATTCATTATCGTAGTTCCACCAGTGAAGCGCGCGCACTGCAAGCCGAGCTGAATTTACAACGCGCCAATTCTGTTGCCATCATTCAGGCTGATTTATTGGACATCGTCAATTTACCGCATCTTATTGGACAAACCATCCATCATTTTGGCCGGCTTGACGTACTCATCAACAACGCCTCGACCTATTATCCCAGTGAAATCGGCCACATTGATGAAGCCAAGTGGCATGACCTCATGGGTAGTAATTTAAAGGCGCCTTTATTTTTATCGCAGGCCGCCACACCTGAGTTACGAAAAAACCATGGCTGCATTGTAAATATTACCGATATGCATGTCGAAAGGCCCAAAAAGGGCTACATCGTCTATAGCGTAGCCAAAGCAGGCTTGGTCACGCTTACAAAATCACTCGCGCATGAATTGGGGCCTGAAGTACGCGTGAATGCGGTTGCCCCTGGCCCAGTGCAGTGGCCAGAAGATAATCCGCAGTTTGATGAGGTTTATCGGCAAAGGGTCATCAATCAAACCCTGCTCAAACGCGTGGGTGAGCCTGAAGATATTGCCAAAGCGGTGAAGTTTTTAATCTACGATGCCCCGTTTGTGACTGGCCATGTATTGGCTGTAGATGGCGGTCGCTCCTTAAACCTTTAACTTTCTACTGAATTGAATAAATTTAGTAATCATCCTGACATGATTAAACACCTACCTGAAAATCACTCAAATAACTTCATCAAACTACGGAATAGTTTGATTAGCGCCACTGGCAAAGCGATTGGCGACTACAATATGATTGAAGAAGGCGACACCGTGCTGGTGTGTATGAGCGGTGGCAAAGACTCTCACGCCATGCTCATGCTATTACTGGCACTGCAAGCGCGCGCGCCCATTGACTTTAAGTTGATTGCGATGAATCTTGATCAAAAGCAACCCGGTTTTCCGGCTGATATTTTGCCCGCCTATTTTGAAAAACTGGGCGTTGACTACCGCATTGTTGAAGCTGACACTTACTCTATCGTGAAAGAAAAAATCCCTGAAGGTAAAACCACCTGCTCACTCTGTTCACGATTACGCCGTGGCGTGATTTACACCACGGCCAAAGAACTCGGTGCAAATAAAATCGCGCTGGGCCATCACCGTGATGACATTGTAGAGACGTTATTTTTGAATCTATTTTTTGGTGCAAAGATGAAAGCCATGCCGCCTAAACTTTCCACCAATGATAAACAAAACATTGTCATTCGCCCATTAGCATATTGCAGCGAAAAAGATATTGCCAGCTACGCGCGGCAAATGGACTTTCCAATTATTCCTTGCGATTTATGTGGTAGTCAAGAAAATTTACAACGCCAAAAAGTCAAGGAAATGCTTCATAGTTGGGAGCGCGAACAACCGGGCCGCATTAATAATATTTTTCGTGCCATTGGTAATGTTGAACCTTCTCACTTGGCCGACTTTAATCTTTATGACTTTAAAAATTTAAGTCAAGCCAAACCTGAAGATGAAGATCCGTTATTCGGCGACATCGCCAACGAAGGTGCAGCACTGAGCATTAATAACACTGCTGGCACACGCATCGAATTTGTTAGAAATACATAATGTTACAAATATTTCAATAAATTTGCGTAGTATGCGCGGTAACGTGTTGTCTTTTAGCTATTGACCTTGCTATTATCCAAGCTACAGACAACGTAGCACCGTATTCCAGCCCTTTTAAACATTCATTTTCCTAGGCTTGCATGTCCAAACTGTTAATTGTTGAATCCCCTTCCAAGGCTAAAACGCTTAAAAAATATCTTGGAAGCGACTTTGAGGTTTTAGCTTCATACGGACACGTGCGTGATTTGATTCCCAAAAATGGCGCTGTAGATACCGAACACGACTTCGCGATGAAGTACGATATTATCGAGCGCAATAGCAAACATGTGGACGCCATTGCCAAAGCCGTCAAAAGTGCAGACAGCATTTACCTCGCAACCGACCCGGACCGTGAAGGTGAGGCAATCTCTTGGCATATCGCGGAGATATTAAAGTCTAAAAATCTACTTAAAAATAAGCTCATGAAACGCGTTGTGTTTCATGAAATTACTAAAACAGCGGTTGAACACGCCATTGCGGAGCCGCGTGATATTTCAATGCCAATGGTCAATGCGCAACAAGCACGCCGTGCGCTCGATTACTTGGTTGGCTTTAATTTATCGCCATTGTTATGGAAAAAAATCCGCCGTGGTTTATCGGCTGGGCGCGTGCAAAGCCCGGCGCTGCGGCTCATTGTTGAGCGTGAGTTAGAAATTGAGGCTTTTAAGTCTCAAGAATATTGGTCTATTCATTTAGATGCGCTCAAACACAGCCACGGCTTTAGCGCAAAACTTATTCAGCTCAACCATGAAAAGGTAGAGCAATTTACCGTTATCAACCACGACCAGCAAAATGATATTGTCGGTAAATTATTACTTGCAAGCGCTGGCAAAACCACTGTTTCAAGGGTAGAGAAAAAACAACGCAGCCGTAACCCTGCTGCACCTTTCACCACTTCAACCCTGCAACAAGAAGCGGTACGTAAGCTTGGTTTCACAACCTCGCGCGCCATGCGCATCGCCCAACAACTCTATGAAGGCATGGACGTTGGCAACGGCACAGTGGGTTTAATTACTTACATGCGTACAGACTCATTTAGCATTGCGGCTGAGGCAATTGCGCAAATTCGTGATTATGTGAAAAAGAATTTCGATACTGAATATCTGCCAAAAACGGCCATTGCCTACAAAACAAAATCAAAAAGTGCGCAAGAAGCACATGAGGCGATTCGCCCGACCGATATCAACCGCACCCCTGCTAGCGTGCGCCAATACTTAACCGATGAGCAGTTCAAGTTATACGAAATGATTTGGAAACGGGCGCTTGCCTGCCAAATGTCACCTGCCAAGTTTGATGCGGTGAGTGTTGATTTAAGTGTTGGCAGTGATGCTAATTTATTCCGTGCTTCTGGCCAAACATTGGTATTTCCGGGCTTTATCGCGGTGTATATGGAAGGCACTGATGACGAGGAAGAAGAGGCCGAAGCCAAATTACCGCACCTTGAAACTGGCGAAGTACTGACCGTAGAAAAAATTTACGGGGAGCAACATTTTACTGAGCCACCACCACGCTATGGTGAAGCCAGCTTGGTTAAAATTTTAGAAGAATACGGCATTGGCCGCCCATCAACTTATGCCAGCATTATTAGCACACTGCAAGATCGTGAGTATGTGATACTCGATAAAAAACGCTTTAAGCCAACAGATGTTGGTCGGGTGGTGAATAAGTTCTTAACTGAGCATTTCACAAAATATGTGGATTACGACTTTACTGCTAATCTTGAAAATGAACTCGATGAGATTGCTGAAGGCGACCGCGAGTGGATACCGGTCATGGATGAATTCTGGCATGGATTTAACCAGCAATTACTCAGCAAAGCCGATGTAGACCGCCCTGGCAACGAATTAATTGACGAGGCTTGCCCAAAATGTGGCAAACCGCTACAAAAACAACTCAGCCGCTATGGCAGTTTTATTGGCTGTACGGGCTATAACGACACGCCTAAGTGTGACTACAAACGCAGTATCGGTGGCGAAGCAGCGGTAGGTGCTGACCCCATCATCATTGGCAGCGACGATGAAACTGGCAAAGAAATTATGCTCATGAACGGCCCATACGGCCCATATTTACAGCTTGGCGCAGTCATTGAGGGCGACAAAAAGAAACCGAAGCGCGTCAGTGTGCCTAAAGAGATTTCACTGGCTGACATGAGTTTAGAAACCGCAAAAATGGTGCTGTCACTCCCGCGCGATTTAGGCCAACACCCGGAAACTGGCAAAAAAATTGTGGCAAATATTGGTCGTTTTGGGCCATATGTGAATCATGATGGTAAATTTAAGTCGATTCCAAAAACTGAAAGCGTCTTTACGATCGACCTTGCAGGGGCTGTCACCCTGCTTGCGCAAGCACATAGTGGGCCAGCACCCATTGCCGATTTAGGGCCGCATCCGTCAGGCGAAGGCCGCATTGAAATCTATGCCGGACGCTATGGCCCCTATGTTCAGCATGCAAAAATTCGCGCTACTTTGCCAAAAAGTGTAGAACCAGAAGCGCTTACTTTAGAAGAAGCGATAGAACTGCTCAATGCTAAAGCACTCAAAGATGCGCCTGCTAAAAAAACAACGGCAAAGAAAGTAGTTGCTAAAAAACCAGCCACCAAAAAAGAAGCCGTAAAAAAAGAGGCGACTAAAAAAGCCGTCACTAAAAAAACGGTCGCTAAGAAAGTAAGCAAAAAAACTGTCGCTAAAAAGCCGGCTAAAGAATAAATTCTGAATATTGGTAAAAATTAAAAACGGCGCTTGCGCCGTTTTTTTTATCTAACATCTGGCTAATGACAGCATTGAAAATTAATTTTAATTCATGCTTTTTGTGCCGAGGAAAATTTAATGCCCTGAGAGCCTTTATTTATAAGGCTCACAGGGCATCGAAAAAGGTTGCAGTCTAATTTGTTGGTTTTTAGCCGCTTACGTGTTCACCTAGTACTTCAGTTTTATTATTTTCTACCCATTTGCGCACTCGATTGGCATCGCCAATTCTTGTAGATTTTCCAGCCGCGTCCAGCAAAATAATAATAAGCGATTGACCAGAAATTTCAGCTTGCATCACCAAGCAACGTCCCGCTTCACTAATATAACCCGTTTTAGATAGACCAATCATCCATTCACCAGCCCGCACCAGCGCATTGGTGTTCACAAAATTCACCGGGTAATCATGGTTGAGTAAACTCATTTCTTGTGAAGCGGTGGTCGATTCCTGACGAATTTCATCATACAAATAAGCAGTTTTGACCATTTTGACTAAATCTTCAGCGGTTGAAACATTGTTGCTGTCCAAGCCAGTTGCGTCATAAAACTTAGTTGACCGCATGCCGAGCGAAGTCGCTTTGCGATTCATAGCGCGCAAAAATGCATCGATACCACCTGGATAATTATGTGCCAGCGCTGAAGCGGCACGATTTTCAGATGACATCAACGCCAAACGCAACAATTCTGCACGCGTGAGGGCAGTGCCTACGCTTAAGCGTGAGCGTGTACCTTTTAGATAATCAATGTCGTCTTCAGAGATATACAGGACTTCATCCATCGGCAGTTTTGCATCTAACACTACCATCGCGGTCATCAGCTTGGTAACAGAGGCAATGGGTGTCACTTCTTTGGTGTTTTTTTCGTAAATCACTTCGCCTGTGTATTGATTGATGACCAAGGCCTTGGCAGAAGCTAATTGCAGTGGGCCATTGCCGTCATATAAATCTTCAAAGGTTTCTGTAGGTTGAACATAAACAGGTTTACGCAATTTCACATGCATGTTTGACTTACGTGATGCATTTAACTTACTGCCTTTAAGTTTTGCACTAGGGCTATGCTTAGTTAACTTATATTTGCCAGTGACGTTTTTATTCAACGTATATTTTGCGTTGCTGACTTTAGCGTTGGATGCTACATTTTTTTGCTTTTGTTTAGACGCAGCCAATGAAGCCACCGGGGTGAGGGCTAGCATGAAAGCTAAATAAATGAGTGTAAATTTACGCATATAAACCCCTAAATTTTCTTATGGTACATATAGTTATGTCGGGATATTATAATTAAACTTTAACTTTGTCATCAAATATTTACAATTTTCCCGATGAACGCTATAAAAACCATCATACTTTGACTACATCTTTAATTTTAACGCCAAACTGGGTGTTTCGGATTACAATAAAACCTATATTCACCTGCTAAATTAAAACTTAAATTATGTCTATTCCAAAAACACTACACTACAGTAAAGAACACCTTTGGACACAAGCCGATGTTGACGGTTCATGGCAGGCAGGCATCACCGACTATGCGCAGGATTTGTTAGGCGATATTGTGTTTGTTGATGCACCGGCAGTCGGCACAAAACTCGTTGCAGGCCAACCCTGCGGCTTGGTTGAATCGGTGAAAACGGGCTCTGACCTACACGCGTTGGTAGATGGCGAAGTCGTTGCAATCAATGTAGAAGTAATCAACGCGCCCGAGCGCATTAACGATAAACCTTATGAGGCTTGGATTTTTAAATTTAAGCCGCTTGAGGCCAATGTTGAAGCACAACTGCTTTCAAGTGAAGATTATCAGAAACTGATTAGTGCCTAGCTACCCTACGGCGCAAGGAAAATTTCACGTACTTTATACCGTAAATTAAGCGCATTTTTAACGGATATTGAGTACAAACCTTTTTTCGATGCCCTGAAAGCCCTATAATTAGTAATGCTTCATGCTTGCATGATTAGCAGCACTTATGCCTGTGGTAATAAAGGCGCTCAGGGCATTAAATTTTTCTCGGTGAAAATTTAAGGTTTTATTTTGGAAAAACCAAGCGTACCGATTCCACCATTTTTCCAATTTCCGCTTTGATGTTAGCGGTTAAGGTTTCTTCAATACGGGGCACTTCCGCATCTAAAATCTCATGCACTTTGTTATCGAGCGCCTGCTCCACTTCAGGCAATTCGGCAGTTAATCCACGCTTAAATTCATTTTTGGCTTCAGCTGCCATCGTCATGTAGTCTTCGCGCAAGCTTGCACTCAACTCATTCGATAGGCCTTGATAAAGCGCAGGGAAAGTATCGCCCAATTTTTGCTCAAGCGCCTGTTGCGATTCTACCTGCAGGGCATCTAAAAACACGCTGAGTTCTGAGTGCGTTTGTTGTGTCAGCTGATGATAGATGTCGGCCAGTTCGGTCGGCAGGTTCGTTTGACGTTCGGCAAGAATATCTTCATTTAATTGCGCAATTTTGCTCTGCAAACTATCTGTTGCGTTTTCCACCGTGAGGGTTTCCAAGCTGGCTAGTTTTGCTTGCAATTGCTCGGCCAACCCCTGCTCCATGGCAGGTAGGGCTTGCGTGAGGTTTGCCTGCACCGTTGCAATGCCTTGTACTTGCAGTTCATTTAACGTTTGTTCAATATCGGCTTTAACAATTGCAGCACTGTGGTGCAACATTGCCGGTAATTCTGTTGCCAAATCCGCTTTGGTTTTATCCACAAAATTCGCGGTGTTCGCCAATAATGATTGCTCTGCGCTAGTAACCGCCTGGCTTAGCTCCTGATTCACCGTTTGTTTGATGTGCGCGGCAAGTGTTTGCTGCGTTTGCTCCAACTCGGCGTAAATCGTTTCAGATAAAAAGTCGTGGCTAGCGCGTTGGGCATTCGCTAATTCATTGCTTACAAAAGATTTTAATGCACTTTCTTTTTCCAGTTGAATCGCTTCAAACTGTTTATCTAAGCGGGCTAATTGCTGCTCAAATTGCTGACTCAACGCACTTGCCAGATAGGCCTGATTGGCCTTTTGAATATTCGCGGACTCATTATGCAAGTTTTCTAAAATATCTTCCTGCAATTTTTTTCTGAGTTTTGGTATGACAGATTTTTCAATCTCATCTTCTAAATGCGGTCTGATTTTCGCAATAATTTCTGCAATTAAATTGGGGGATAATGGAATCGACTTTGCTGAGGATTTATCTGCACCCGCAATTTCAGTTAATACAGGAATATCATCTTCTTTCATTTCCAGTCCTTTACTTCACCTGTTTTTTCATCTGTTGCTTTAATTGCATAGCCACGATCTTTATAAAACTTGAAGCGCTGCCGTGCAGCAATTCTGTCGGATTCGTCTGTACCCACAATTTCCACCAAATGCCTAAAGCGGCTAAAAAATGGCGGATGCTGATTCTGTAAATTAATTAAAATATCGTCTTGCTGCAAATTTTCGCCTGAACAATCAAGCAATATAGCTGAAAATGCACTGTGTGCTTCAGTTGCCTTCGCATTTGCTAAAAAACTCGTTGCAGAATGTTGCCACAAATACTGCTGCAGCGCGCTGTTCATTTGCTCATCTTGCGTCAATAAAGTTAGCTGGCGGCCTTTATTCGTGGCTTTTTCACAAAGCTCAGCCGATTTTGCTAATTTATCAGCCACATTAAAATAGAACTCTACGCGCGTCATATTGCTAATATCACCCGAAAATTATTGATTTGCGCGATTCACTAAAAATGCTGTTAAAAGCGGCACTGGACGACCGGTACCCCCTTTTTCTTTACCCGATTTCCAGGCAGTACCTGCAATATCCAAATGCGCCCAATGATATTTTTCAGCAAAGCGTGATAAGAAACAAGCGGCGGTAATGCTCCCTGCAGCGCGCCCGCCGATATTGGCTAAATCGGCAAAGTTACTTTCCAGTAACGGTTGATATTCTTCCCACATGGGCATGTGCCAAGCGCGGTCTAAGGCCGCCTCGCCCGCGCGCAGTAACTCGTGCGCCAGCGCGTCTTGGTTACTAAATAAGCCCGTTGCATGGTGACCAAGCGCAATGACACAAGCACCAGTGAGGGTCGCAATATCGACCACCGCACTCGGCTCAAAACGTTCAGCATAAGTCAGTGCATCACACAAAATCAGGCGGCCTTCTGCATCAGTATTCAGCACTTCAATCGTCAGCCCTGACATACTTGTCAGTACATCGCCTGGGCGCGTCGCGCGGCCATCTGGCATATTTTCACAGGTTGGAATAAGCCCAATCACATTTAACTTTAAGTCTAACGCTGCAATTGTTTTAAAGGTGCCTAACACGCTTGCGGCACCACACATATCATATTTCATCTCATCCATTTCAGCGCCTGGCTTCAATGAAATACCGCCGGTATCAAACGTAATTCCTTTACCCACTAACACGACTGGTTTTTCGCCCACACTCCCTTTGAGATGCTGCATGATGATAAATTTGGGAGGCGTTTCACTGCCTTGCGACACACCTAAAAATGAACCCATGCCTAATTTCTCAAGCGCCTCGCGCTCTAACACCTCTACCTGCAACCCATATTGCTGACCCAACCCCAGCGCCTGTTCTGCCAAATAAGTTGGATTACAAACATTTGGGGGCAAATTACCTAAATCTTTTGCCAAACTGACCCCAAGCGCAACGGCCTCACCATAGACCAAACCTGCATTTGCTTGAGCGATTTCACTCGTCTCAGTCACGCTGATATCCATGCTAAGCTGGATATTTTTCGTGTCTGCTTTTACTTTCTTTCTTTTGATTGCATCAAATTGATAGTGCGCATCTAATGTTGCTTCAACCAGCAACGCCACCCTACGCTCTGCGGTTAATTTTTTAACCGTTAATTCAGCTAAAAAAGTGGCAGCATTTTTTGCGCCACTTTTCACCAAAGCTTTGAGTGAAGCGCGCACGGCCTTGCAATATTGCTTTTCTGTAAATCCTGCCGCTTTACCTAAACCTACCAGCATTACGCGCGCACTTGCGACATTTGCTACGTCGTGCAGCATTAAGGTGGATTCTAATTTGCCATCAAAATCACCACGCTTTAATATTTTTGTCAAAAAACCCTCGGCTACAGCATCCACCTGCTTTGCTGCAGCTGATAATTCCTGAGATTCGTACACCCCTAAAATGACACAATCGTTAAGCTCTTTCGCCGCACTACCGTTTTTTATGCTAAATTTCATGGTTTACAATCCTAGTGATTTGATTTAAGTTAAATTATCGCGTGTTTTACACGCATTTCAAAGTTGTAAATAAACTAACCGTGCATATACTGCTCTTCAACATCAATTAAACCACCCATCAATATGCTTTTTAAGCGTTCTCTCATTCAAGAATTAAGTGCAAGTGCTGCTGGCGCTTTTCTTATATTAACGGGCATTGTTATTGCACAACGTGCAGGGTTTTTAATACGTCACGCCGCAAAAGGCATTATCCCCAACGACGCAATTACCACCATGCTGGGATTCAACATGATTCGATTTTTACCCATGTTGCTGTCTTTAAGCTTGTTTTTAGCAATCCTCTTAACGCTCTCACGCTGGTATAGAGACTCTGAAATGGTCATTTGGTTTAGCGCGGGCTTAAGTACCAACAGCTTAATTCGCCCTATTCTCAACTTCACAATCCCCATCGTCATCATCATCTCTTTACTGAGTTTTTTCGTCACGCCGTGGGCCATCAATAAAGTTGAAGATTATCGCGTTCAACTTGAAAGTCGTGACGACTTATCCACAATTAACCCCGGGGTTTTTAAAGAGTCGGCCCATGCGGACCGGGTCTTTTTTGTAGAAAGCTTTGATGAACTGGGCAATGTTGTTAAAAATATCTTCGTACAATCTATTCAACATGAAAAACTAGGCATTATCGTCGCAGCAAAAGGCAGTCGTCTTGTGGAAAAAAATGGAGACAATTTTCTGCTCATGCAAAATGGCAGGCGTTATCAAGGCGTGCGCGGTACGGCTGAATACTCAACAACGGAGTTTGAAAAATACGCTATTCGCGTTGAAGCCGTAGAGGCACAGCGAGATGCACCAACCACCCAGTCCATTTCAAGCTTTGATCTCTTAAAAAACTCTAACAATGCAAACATTGCCGAACTACAGTGGCGTTTATCCATGCCTATTGCAGCCCTGATACTAGCAATCTTGGCGATTCCATTAAGCGCTGTTGACCCACGCGCGGGACGCTCAGCTAACTTTGCGCTCGCCATCATCATCTATATTTTATACATTAACTTGTTAAGTATTATTCAGGCATGGATTGCTCAAGATAAGATAAGCGGCATTGTCGGTTTATGGCCCGTCCACTTTATTTTTGGGTCGGTAGCCATCTACATGGTCTATCGCCGCATGCAGCAACTCACATTACTACCTACATTTATGATTAAGGCTTGGGGCAAACTTAAACGCACTTAACCAAAAAGCATGAAAATTATTCACCATTACTTACTAAAAGAAATTGTTGCCAATATCCTGCTCGTGATGTTGGCACTGATTGCCATGTTTTCCTTTTTTGATTTGATTCAGGAATTAGACGCGTTAGGAAAAGGTAATTATGGCTTAGGGCAGGTGTTATTGTTTGTTTTACTTAGTGCGCCAGGCCACGTTTACGAGGTGATACCGGTGGCCGTACTGGTTGGTACGATGCTAACGTTAGGCCTGCTTTCACGCTACTCAGAATTGATAATTTTAAGAGTCAGCGGGCTGTCCATCTTCAACATTGCCGTCATGCTCTTAAAAATTAGCTTGGTTTTTACTTTAATTACCTTTTTGATAGGTGAAATGATTACACCTATCAGTGAAAAAATGGCGCAACGCATGAGAATCAAAGCAACTGATTCAGTGGTTGCGCAAGAATTTCGGTCGGGCCTATGGGTAAAAGACGGCAATAATTTTATCAACGCCGAAGAGGTATTACCCGATACCAGCTTACTGAACCTCCACATCTATGAATTTGACGAGAATGCCAAACTAGTCAAAATACGCAACGCCAAGCGCGGTGAATATTCTCGCGGAGAATGGCTACTGTCTGATGTGTCCGAAACCAACTTCAGCGCCAACGCTGTAGAAGTGCGTCAATTTGCTGAAGTTAACTGGCAGTCTCTCATTCGCCCAGAACTTCTAAATGTGCTACTGATCATGCCAGAAAAAATGTCCGCCTTAAACTTGTATTCATACATTCGACATTTAAGCCTGAATAAACAAAAAACAACCCGCTATGAAGTGGCGCTATGGGCCAAGATGATCTACCCGCTAGCATGTATTGTAATGGTCTTATTGGCGCTCCCATTTGGCTTTGTTCAACAACGGGCGGGTGGAGCAAGTAACAAAATTTTCTTAGGTATCATGCTGGGAGTAACTTATCAGGTATTAAATCGTGTTTCTGCGCATTTAGGGTTGCTCAACGATTGGCCACCGCTATTTAGTGCGATGATGCCCACCGTGCTGTTTCTAATAGCAGCGCTCACGATGCTCTATTTTGTTGAACGTAGGTGATTATTTACGAATTATCACTCAGCTTTGTTTAATGGATACCAGCTTATTTTTCAAATAGCGGTCATGCCAATATAGATGCTCTTTATCTAGCACCGCCCAAATAAAACCTAAACCCAAAAAAAGCAAACTCACGGTAGCGAGTACATAGCGCAAGGTTGCTAATTGAAATGATAACAACTGCGCATGTTGATTGAATAACTTTAATCGCCATGTCTTCATGGCCAATGTTTGGCCGTTTTTATGCCAGCACCAAATGAAATACACCCCGACCGTAGCCCACAAGTAAAATTGAAACACATACCGTTTTAAACCATGCGTGGCTTCACCAAATAACCATAAATAAACAAAGGCACTGGCAAATAGTATCGCTGCCACTACAAGTGTCTCATATATGAAACAAGCCCCAAGTATTAAAAGGCTTGGGGCTTGTTTCAGGTGAGGGCTTGATGAATGCTCGAGCATTATTGTGGCGAAATATCAGGCAAACTTTATTTAATTTAAATCCGCATCTTGATACACCTCAGGTGACTCAGCTCTTAACCGAGCGCGCTCTGACTCAGGTAGCTTTTGATATTCCACCCATTTTTTTCGTAATTCATTTTTTTTATCTGCTGACAGTGATTGAAATTGCTGGTGGCTCTTTCTTGCATTTTCACGCTCATAGGGTGTCATACGGCTCCAATTACCCAAGCGCTTTTGCACCAAAGCCTGCTTTGCCGCATCCATTTTCGGATAATCGCGTGCAATATCCAGCATTTTTTCTCGTTGCCACGGGCGAAGTGTGTCCCATTCTGAAGCAAGTGGATTTAATACTTGTTTTTGTGAATCGTTTAATTCTGCCCAAGAAACCGTACTTTCACCAGCCATTGCTTGCCCACTGATGAGCAAGACAAAAAATATTAAGTATTTGAATCTTTTTTTGAAACTAACCATGTATTAAACCCCTTATCGGCAAATGCTTCTGGCGGCAATTCAGAAGCAAGCAAAAACGCATCACTACGCTCCAATGAATTTACGCCAGCATTATTTTTATCACTCAACTGCTGTACAGCAAACAACGTTATTAGTAACGCACTGATCACCATAGTAGCTGACAACATTTTATGTTGCTCAACATAGGCGCTAAATTCAGACCCAAACCAAGCTAGCACGCCACCACTGTGATTCACGCCACCAGTCTGCCTAGAAGTAAGGCGATTTACCGCAGCACCTCTGGCATTTGCTAGCTTTTGCAAGGTCGTGGCGTTCAAATGATTGGCATGGTCTTTTAACAAACCAGCCGCCAACTGCACAAGCGCTTCATCTTGTGCATCAATGGGTGCATCCCCTACATCATTTATTTTTTTTTGCATTTCTTTCATCGTATACTCCTAGCCTTTTGAGCTGTCGCTACTTAACATTAAGCCTGATAGGCCGATATTTTCTAATCCTTGTTTTTTTAATTCAATTGCAAGTGCATGAACAGCGCGTGAACAGTGCGTTTTAACGCTTCCGTCCGAACAGCCCATAATGGCCGCCGTTTCAGCTACATCCATCTCCTCCCAGTAACGCAACACAAAGGCTTCACGTTGACGCGTTGGTAGCTTTTCTATCGCTTGCTCAAGCAGTCGAATGGTTTGGCTGCGTTCAAGCCTTGCTGAAGGCTCATCGCTATCATCTTCTACATCTATGGTCTCAAGAGGATCATGATCATCGCCATCTTCACGACTGCCAAAAGATGATAACAAAGTAGTCCATAAATTTCGTACTTTTTGGCGTCGCCAAAAGTCGCGCATGGTGTTTTGTAAAATGCGCTGAAAGAGCATTGGAAACTCTTCGGCAGGTTTATCACCATACTTTTCAGCAAGCTTCATCATGGCATCTTGTACAATATCAAGCGCGGCATGATCATCCCGCACGGCATACACCGTTTGCTTGTAGGCGCGACGTTCTACCTCTGCAAGAAAATCAGAAAGCTCTATTGGAGTTGCCATAATGTTTGTTATCAATGCTTATTGCGAATACTTTCAAAATCTACGACTCTATTGTTGACTTAACCTGTCAGCCAATCGCAGTATATCAGGTTTATATTTTGCACTAAGCGACGCTTTAGATACAATCATACCAATTCAATACACAAAGTATACCCCATGTGGCGACTGATTTTTTTAGGCTTGGTGATTTGGTTGATGGTCTATTGGGTAAAACGTCATATTCGTTCATCCAATAAACCTAATGCAACTGATGCACAAAGTCAAAGCGAAACTGCTAGTAATGACACTTCAGAAAAAGTGGAAGACATGGTGCAGTGCGCACATTGCGCCGTGCATCTGCCAAGGTCAGAGGCCTTTTTAGTCAATGGTAAAATATATTGCAGCAAAAATCACATACCCAAAATATGAGTATTTTAAAATTTAGCCTAAATTCTTTTTTAAATCAAACTGTTGCAAAACAGAGTGAGCTGCCATTACAAGTACGCGCCGTCAATATTCTCAATATTTTCAGGCTCGTTTTGAGCCTTATTTTTATTGGCCTTTATCTGTTAATGAGTAAGGAAATTGGCTGGCACAAAGAAACTGACCCGTTATTTTTTAATTTATCCGTCAGCTATTTTATTTTCAGCCTCATCTCACTCTTTATCAGCAGACTCAAATTTGCGGCGCACCCATATTTACTGCCCATGCAAGTATTGGTCGATATTTTGTTCATTACGCTCATTATGCATGCGGCAGGCGGCGCACAAAGCGGCTTGGGGTTATTGCTGATTATCAGTATTGTTACTGCAAGCCTGGTAAGCCCTGGCCGCTTAGCCTTGTTTTATGCGGCGGTTGCTAGCATTTGCTTACTTACTGAGCAAAGTTATCAAATTGTCATCAAAGATTTATCTAACAGCAGCTACACGCAAACCGTAATGCTGTGCCTGAGCTGTTTTGCAACGGCCTGGCTGGCTTATAGTTTAGCCAAACGCATGCAACAAAGTGAAGCGCTGGCTTCATCACGCGGCATTGACCTTAAAAACCTAGCGCAAGTGAATGCCCTTATCACCCAAGAAATGCAAGATGGCGTCGTTGTGGTCAATGAAGATTTGGATATTCGTCACCATAATGTACAAGCGGAATCTTTATTAGGCTTTACTAGCAGCAATAAAGGGCCGATTTCACTCAATACCGCTGCCCCGGAAATTGCCACGGCATTTCACCACTGGGCGCATATTATTGGCGCAAGTAGCGAAACCATTGTGACGATTAGCAACCGCGAGCTCAAATTGAGATTGATGCCTATTAGCCAGCAACGTGATTTGGGCGCGGTGATTTTTATTCAGGATTGGAGTCTGCTACAAGCCAAAACCCAGCAAACCAAGTTGGCGGCACTGGGACGATTAACCGCCAACATTGCGCATGAAATTCGCAACCCGTTAAGTGCTATTAGCCATGCCAATCAACTGTTGCAGGAAGACGAAAACTCACCTTCAACCACACGTGTGCTACAAATTGTTGAAGATAACATTGGGCGCATCGACCAAATTATTAAAGACGTGCTTGAACTCAATCGACGCGACCGCACCCATCAAGTGGACATTGAATTGGGAACATTTTTGAAAGATTTTTATAGTCAATTCTGCGCTATTGAAAACATTTCAACCATGCACTTTTTGCTGGAACCGACCCTTGGTGAATATCACGTGACTTTTGACCGCCGCCATTTAACCCAGATATTGTGGAACCTGTGCAAAAATGGCTGGCAACATAGCCAAAAACAAGTAGGCAGCTTATCACTTGGCTGTGTAGGTGTCGGTAAATCTGGCATTAATATTCAAATCACCGATGACGGTAGTGGTATTTCAGAGCAGGATTTACCGCGATTATTTGAGCCCTTTTTTACGACCAAATCAACAGGTAACGGTTTGGGGTTATATATTTCACGTGAACTGGCTGAGGCCAACGGTGCACAACTTAAATACCAAGCGGTGCCGCAAGGCAGTTTATTTTTAATTCAATTGAAAAGTTCTACTTAGCGCAAGCGCGTAAAAAAATGTTTCATTGTTATCGTTTTAATTAAAACAAGGCATAATATCGCATGACTCAAAAACACACTTGCCTCATTGTCGATGATGAATCAGATATTCGCGAACTGCTCGTGATGACGCTTGAGCGCATGGATATTGACACCTATAGCGCCAACGGTCTAGAAGAAGCAAAAACTTTACTCGCGCAGCGCCCCTACTCGCTCTGCCTAACCGATATGCAAATGGGCGATGGCACTGGGCTTGAACTGGTGCAATATATCAATGAGTTTCATGCTGGCCTGCCCGTCGCGGTGATTACCGCACATGCAAGTGCCGACAACGCCGTGGCCGCGCTCAAGGCTGGGGCTTTTGATTATTTAAGTAAGCCGCTGTCCCTCAAGCAACTGCGCCCTGTCATTGAATTTGCCCTCAAACTCACCCCGCAGACCAGCCACGCGCCTTCAGACACCTTAGAGATGATTGGCGATTCTGAGCCGATGACGCATGTACGCCACATGATTGCGAAACTTTCACGCAGTCAGGCGCCCGTGTACATTAGTGGAGAATCAGGTAGCGGCAAAGAGCTTGCGGCCAAACTTATTCATAAAAACAGCGCGCGGGCTGAAGGCGCTTTTATTGCGGTGAACTGTGGGGCGATTCCTGAAAATTTAATGGAAAGTGAATTTTTTGGCTACAAAAAAGGCGCATTCACTGGGGCAAACCAAGACAAAGAAGGCATGTTTCAGGCCGCCAATGGCGGCACATTGTTTTTAGATGAAGTGGCCGATTTACCATTGCCCATGCAAGTGAAATTATTACGCGCCATTCAGGAAAAGAAGGTCCGCATGGTGGGCGGTACCGCTGAAGAAGCGGTGGATGTGCGCATTATCAGTGCCACACACAAAAACTTGGTTGAAATGATGGAAGCTGGCCAATTCAGGCAAGATTTATACTACCGCCTGAATGTGATTCAGCTCAAAATGCCCGCGCTGCGTGATCGGCCCGTGGATATTCCGCTATTGGCGAACTTATTACTTGAAAAACTTTGCAAAAACCTAGGTGTTGATGCACCAAAAATTGAGCAATCCACGCAAGATTACATTTCAAATCTGGCTTTTCCAGGCAATGTGCGTGAGTTAGAAAACATGCTTGAACGCGCGCTCGCCATGTGTGACGGACAAACGATTACCATTGATGACTTGATGCATCATGAAGAAATTCGTATTGAGCGCAGAAAAGTACCGCGTGATGAATTTCATAAACTGCCTTCGACCAACCCAAATATTTCGCCTGATGTGAAACTGCCGGAGTATCTTGAAGAAGTTGAAAAACGCGCTATTTTGCAGGCGCTTGAAAAAACCAATCAAAACAAAACGGCTGCCGCCAAATTATTAGGCGTGAGCTTTCGAACCTTGCGTTATCGTTTGGTAAAACTTGGGCTTTCAAAAGAGGCCGAAACCGCGTTAGAAGATGAGTTAGAAGCTGAAGAATAGGCTGGCGCACGCCGCGCTTTTTTTCAAAAAATTCCTTCTTAAAAATGCTTATATTTTAAGCAAAATTTCCTCGAGAAAAAATTTATGCTCTGCGAGCCTTATAAATAAAGGCTCGCAGAGCATCGAAAAAGGTTGTGCGATAAATTGCTTAAATTTTAAATGCTTTATCTCGCTGAAAACTACAGTAAAACAATCGCTAAATAAGTCACATAAAGCAAGCCATTGAAGCCGATGTGCCAAACACGCAAACCACCTTCACGCGTTGCCATCACCCGCAGCCAAATGGCGGCAATCATGGTAATAATTACCCCGGCCAACACTTCTTTGCGCGGCTCCCAAGGCGTGAGCATAATGCCGATGGCTGGCAATAATGTACCCTGAAACACCATTGCGCCAGTAATGTTGCCAAACGCCAGTGTGTCTTTACCTTTGCGTATCCATAAAATGCTATTCACTTTTTCGGGCAATTCTGTAGCGATTGGAATAATCAATAATGAAAGTAGCAAAGCAGAAATGCCAAGAATAGAAGCCGCCTCTTCTACGCCATGAATAAAGCCTTTGGCGCCCGCAATCAACAGCGCTAAACCCAATACCAGTTGCACAATAATGACCACCATATTATTGGGCAGCCCTAATTTACATAAAAACATATCGCTATCGGCTTCGGTGGCGTGGCCGTCTTCAACCAAATCTTTGGATGCGCGCAGCGTGAGCATGACATACACAAAATAAATCATGACCATGCCAAAACCCAGCCCATAGCGCACCACAATGTGCTGATGCGGCACAAACATCGCCAAGGTTGCAAAGGCAAAAGCGGCAATAAAGAAATTTAAATCGCGTAGCAAGCCCGTTTTTTCAGGCCGAAGATGACCGATTGATGTGCGTCGCTTCCAAACAGAAAATGCCATCAAGAAAATAGACAATGTCGCTAACATCAATGGCGCCCCCAAAATTGCGCCCACGCCAATTTCTTCGTTAACCGCAACGCTGGATGTACCGGCCAATAACGCCAATAGCGGCACCATGGTTTCTGGCAGTGCGGTGCCCACTGCGGCAAACAGTGAGCCCGTTACCCCTTCTGAAATACCTAATTTTTCACCCAAATGCTCGAGCGCATTGGTAAACACTTCTGCTGCGATTAGAATCACAATGAGCATTAAAAATAATGTCGCGAAAACCATAGCTTGCCTTTAGCCTAATTATTAACACGCGCATTTTACAGGAGTTTGCTAGAATTACCGCAACTATGCATTTACTAGAATCTTCCGTCATTTCAATCAGTCAAGCTGGCTTTGCCAATAACGGGGTTTACATCCCCTCTCCCAACCAAGATGTGCGGCCAAACCATGAAATTGCGCTCATTGTGATTCACAATATCAGCCTGCCGCCCCAGCAATATGGCGGCAATGGCATTGTCGAGCTATTTACCAACCAGCTAAACCCAAATGACCACCCCTATTATGCTGAAATCTACACGCAAAAAGTTTCAGCCCATTTTTTGATTCGGCGTGATGGCCACCTCATTCAGTTTGCGTCTTGTTTGGCGCGCGCCTGGCATGCTGGTGTATCAAATTGGCAAGGTCGGGAACGTTGTAACGATTTTTCGGTCGGAATTGAATTGGAAGGCTCTGACTTTGAACCCTTTGAAGACGTACAGTACAATACACTTAATAAATTAATTGCAGCGCTCACGAAAATCTACCCCATACAGGCGATTATCGGGCACTCAGATATTGCCCCAAATCGAAAAACGGACCCTGGCCCCTATTTTGATTGGTTAAAATTGCATCATCCAATTCAAAGTTAAAAAAATGAAAATTTACAACACGTTAATCTTGTTGGCTGCAGTAGCGGTACTCGCCGCTTGCAATAAACCAAAAAATGCCGAAGAAAAAGCCGCGCGCAACCCGCCCGTTATTACCACAGCGCAAGTGCAAACTCAGACGCTTGCCATTACAGAAGAGGCCATCGGCACTTTAGAAGGCTTGGTTGACCCCACTGTGACTGCTGAAATTGCCGCACGTATTATTAAAGTAGATGTGAGTGTTGGCCAAACCGTTAAAAAAGGCCAGCTGATTGCCCTGCTGGACGCCACCGATTCGGGCTTGGCACGCCAAGAAGCGCAAGCCGAAGTGGCCCGAATTGAAGTATTACTTGCTAATCAAGAACGCAACGTGGCACGCAACCAAACATTGGTGGATAAAAATTTTATTTCTAAAAATGCGCTCGATGATGCCACAGCCCAGAAAAACGCGCTAAAACAGCAACTTCAGGCGGCCAAAATTCGCGTGGCGAGTGCGAGTAGCACCAACGCTAAAACACGAATTTACTCACCCGCCGATGGCAAAGTAGAAAAGAAAATCGTGGACTCTGGCGAGTATGTGCGTGCTGGCGACCCGATTGTGCAAATTATCGGCAACCAAAAATTACGCGCGCATATTCCTTTTCCTGAAAACATTGCAGTTAAAATTAAGCCCGGTCAGCCAATTAAACTGAGTACGCCAACTTCTAATACCATCGTCAACACCACGGTAAAAGAAATTAAACCGCTCATCATGGCGGATAATCGCTCGGTCGATGTGATAGCGGATGTACAAAACGTGCAGGACTGGCAAGCAGGGGCGAGCATCAATGCGGAACTGACCTTGAACGAAAAAACCGGCGTGTTGATGGTGCCAGAACAAAGCGTGGTGCTACGCCCTGCGGGTGAGGTGGTTTACGTTATTCAAAATAACAAAGCGTTTCAGCGCATTATTCAAGCGGGTGAACGCAAGGCTGGCATGGTTGAAGTGCTCAATGGTCTTGAAGCAGGATTAGAAGTGGCCGTGGATGGCGCCGCTTATTTAACGGACAAAACGCCTGTCAAAACTTCTACCCAACAAG
Source organism: Pseudomonadota bacterium (assembly GCA_029569495.1). Lineage (GTDB taxonomy): Bacteria > Pseudomonadota > Gammaproteobacteria > Burkholderiales > Methylophilaceae > Methylotenera. The sequence goes on from JAKQTB010000147.1 coordinate 27,509, forward strand.
CCAATGTTGAGAAAAACTTACCGTGACCCTACCTGAGCTTTCCATTAAGCGCCACGTACTCGCGTGGATGATTTCAGGATTATTGGTGCTATTTGGCCTCATTGCCTATGGCCGCATTGGGATTGACCGCATGCCCAATGTGGAGTTACCCGTTATTTCAGTCAGCACTACCTTACGTGGTGCCAATCCTGAAATTATGGACACCAGCGTCACCAATTTAATCGAGTCCGCCGTCAACACCACACCCGGCATTGAACATATTCAATCCACTTCCTCGCCTGGTTTTTCTAACGTCACTATTACTTTTGCGCTCGAAAAAAATATTGATGTAGCGTTTAACGAGGTGCAGTCGAAGGTGAATCAAACCTTACGTCGATTACCCGGTGACGCAGACCCGCCCGTTGTACAAAAACTGGAAACCAATGCCCAGCCCATCATGTGGCTAGCCCTGCATGGTGACCGCACGGTGCAGCAATTAAACCTATATGCACAAAATGTCATAAAAAAGAAATTAGAAAACATCAATGGCGTGGGTGAAGTGCGCCTTGGTGGCAGACGTGACCGCACAATCCGTGTGAACTTAAACCCTGATCGTATGGCGGCATACAAAATTACTGCAGGCGATTTAACCACGGCCTTTCAAAAAGAGCATATTCAATTGCCCGGTGGTTTTTTGGTGGGCAGCCATGCTGAGCAACTGCTTAAGCTCGATTTGGAATTTCATGACTTAAAATCGCTGGCTGAGTTAGTCATTAGCTACAAAAGTGGCGCACCCATTCGGCTCAAAGATGTGGCTGAAATTGAAGATGGGCTTACTGATAACCGTCAAGTGGCACGATTTAATGGCAAACCGACCATTGGCTTGGGTATCGTTAAAATTTCTAACGCAAATACGGTGGCGATTATTGATGCCGTGAATCAAAAGTTAAATGAAGATATTCGCCCGAATTTGCCACCTGGATTAACCCTCGATATTTCGACCAATGATGCTGATTTTATTCATGAAATGGTGCAAACACTGCAAGACCATTTGGTGGAAGGCACACTGTTTGCAGCGCTGATTGTGCTAATTTTCATGCGCTCGTTCAGTTCAACGCTGATGATTTGCTTGGAGATTCCTGTTTCACTTTTCGGCGCGATAGCGGTCATGTATTTTGCTGGTTACACCTTTAACAGCATGACGTTGCTCGCCCTGCTTTTACTCATCGGCATTGTGGTGGATGACGCCATTGTGGTGCGCGAAAGTATATTGCGGCATATGTCTGGTGAAATCGGCACTGCCCTTCCGCTGGCTGATCAAAATAACCCGCAAGCGATACGCCGTTTTCGCACGCAGGCCACTATTAATGGTAGCCAAGAAGTAGTATTTGCCGTGTTGGCCTCAACCGCTGCGCTTGTCTGTATTTTCGCCCCTGTGATTTTCATGGAAGGCATGATGGGCAAATTTTTTAAATCGTTTGCCGTTGTCGTCACCTTTGGTGTATTGGTGTCGCTGCTTGTCTCCCTCACGCTTACGCCTATGCTGTGCGCACACTACTTAAAAGTGCAACCCAAACAAAATAAAATTTACTTAAGCTTGGGCCGTTTTTTCAATCATATGGATTTGGCCTATCATAATCTTTTGACGGTGGTGCTATATCATCGCTGGTTGGTGCTTGTTGTGACACTTTTGGTGGTGCTATCCAGTGCTTATTTTTTAAAAAATCTGGATAAAGATTTTGTGCCAGAAATGGACGAAGGCCGCTTCATGGTCAACATCAAAACGCCACTGGGTTCTAACCTCAATTACACAGAGTCACGACTGAAACTGATTGAAGACGCATTAGCTCCGCATCGCGACCAAATTGCCAGCTACTTTGCGGCCATTGGCATGGGTAGCCAAGGCCAAGTGAATCAAGGCATGATGTTTGTGACGCTCAAGCCTAAAGAAATGCGCAGCATGAAACAACAAGACATTATTAAATCGTTGCGCAAAAAATTTGATGAGATTCCTGGCGTGCGGGCAGCGCCCAGTGCCATTTCGATTGTGCGCGGCCAACGCTCAGAAAAGCTGCAATTTAATTTAACTGGTCCAAATCTACAGCAAGTTGGCGCACTTTCGCTAGCCTTGCAACAAAAGCTAAATGAAACGCCGGGCATGGGCAAGGTGGATTTAGACATGCAGCTCGATTTACCGCAATATGTGATGCATGTAGACCGCGTGCGCGCAGCAAGCCTAGGCATTACCTCAAGTGACATTGCCAACGCCATTACGGTATTTACCGGTGGGCTGGATATTGCCGAATATAACGATGCGATTAGTGATGGACAGCGCTACAAGATTCGCCTTAAAGCTAAAGATAGCGATTTCAGCCAAATTGCCGATGTAAACAAAATTTATCTGCGCACAAAAAGCGGAGAACTCACACGGCTCGACTCTGTTGTGACGTTCAAACAAGAACTAGGGGCAGCCGTGATTGGCCGTTATGACTTGCAATATGCGGCTAACTTATACAGCAACCCCAGCATGCCACTTGGTGAAGCAAGCCAGAAAGTGGATGAAGCAGCAAAAAACTTGCTGCCTGCTGGTTATCGCATTGGCCTCACCGGTCAGGCCTTAGAAATGCAAAAAACCGTTAAAAATACTGCGTTTATTTTCATTTTGGCATTTGTGCTGCTCTACATGGTACTGGCCAGCCAGTTCAACTCGTTTATACAGCCGATGATTGTGATGCTGGCGCAGCCACTGGCGATTATTGGCGGGCTATTTGCACTTTGGCTCACCAATCATTCGCTTAATATTTATTCAATGATTGGCTTAGTGCTGTTAATTGGCTTGGTGGCAAAAAATTCGATCTTACTGGTTGATTTAACGAATCAGCTACGCGAGAAAGGCACGGGCATCAATGAAGCGCTCTTAGAGGCTTGTCCGGTGCGGTTACGACCAGTCATCATGACTTCACTGACCCTGATTTTAGCGCTATTTCCTGCCGCGCTGGGTTTAGGTGCCGGTGCTGAAACCAATGGCCCACTCGCTGTTGCCGTGATAGGCGGCATGATTTCATCCACATTACTCACGCTGGTGGTGGTGCCTGCCGCGTATTCTTTAGTGATGCATGGCGTGGCGCGTTTTGAGGCAAGGTCCAATCAACCCGCAAAATCTATTGCGTAATCACCGCAATTTTCACGCTATTAAAAACATTAATACAAAGGCAAAAACTCCCGAGAAAAAATTACTGCCCTGCGAGCCTTTGTTTATAAGGCTCACAGGGCATCGAAAAAGGTTGTTGCCAAAATAAGCGCGTAAACAGCCTTTTTTACAATATTACGCATTTCTCAGTGTAAAAATTCACGCAATCAACCTGTCAGTTTTGGAATATTGCATTCAGGTGTTATGATTCTGCGAGAAATTTGTAGTTAAGGAAGCACGGAATAAGTGAGCGAGCGGGATGAAGTGCGAGGCGTACGGCGCGCAGAAACCGAGATAGTACAAGTTGTACAGCGAGGCTTCGAGCACCGCGCAACGAAGCAATTCGCCCGCGTAGCCGCTTATTCCGTGTTTCCTAAATTTCACGGATGACCACATCCTCCTTATCAATAATTAAAAATAACTGGCCTAGGTTATCTAAGGGATTAAACATGTCAAATAATCAGACACCCATCGTGTTTAAAGGTAGAACCAGCGAGTATTTCGGCATTTGGATTGTTAACCTTTTACTGTCAATTTTTACGCTCGGCATTTATTCAGCTTGGGCAAAAGTGCGTCGTAAAAAATATTTTTATAACAGCACGCTCATTGATGGGGTTGGCTTTGATTACCACGCCAACCCAATTGCCATTTTAAAAGGCCGCATCATTGCCTTTATTTTATTTGTGCTCTACCAAGTGCTGGCTGCATTTAGCCCGATTGCGGCTGGGGTGTTATTTGTTCTATTCTTAATTGCATTGCCATGGATTGTGATTCGCGGCTTAATGTTTAACGCGCGCAACTCAAGCCACCGCGGCTTACGTTTTGATTTTGATGGTAAGTATGGTGAAGCGGCATTGGTATTTATTGGCTATACGCTTTTAACTGTGGTCACTTTAGGTTTGGCCATTCCATTTGTGGCACAGCGCACCAATCAATTCATCGTCAGTCACCATAAATTTGGTACCAGCCATTTTAAAATGGAAGCGCTGGTCAAAGATTTTTACAAAATTTATCTCATTATCTTTCTTATTCCACTGATTGGTATTTTGGCGGCCGTGGCCATTCCTGCGTATCAGCAATATGTTAATAAAGCGAAACAAGCACAGGTTCAACCTATTTCGCAAAGTCTATATCAAGAAATCAATGTGGGTGGATTTATTAAAGTGGCCAATACTGATGCGGTTGAAATGCCCGCAGAAGAAATTGACGCAGCTGAGATGGCGACGCAAGAAGCCATTGACGCGGCCGAAGCAGAAGGTTACGCGCAAGACGCCTCTGAAGAAGCACTGCTTAAAGACTTAACGCCTGCAGAACGTGCGGAGTACGAAAAATTGATGAAAGCGTTTGAGGGTGATGCGATGGCCGACGATGCCGAAGGCAATTATGATGATGAAGCCTTAACGCCTAAGAAAAAAGACCCCATCGAGGAATATTTTACCAACCTAGCCACCACTTGGGGCGTGGTTGCGGCCATCATCATCGGCATTCTGGCAATGTTGCTCTATCTGGCTTTTATTTTCTCTTTCATCGCTTATTTCAAATCACGCATCCAAAACTTGGTGCTAAATAACACCACGCTTGATCATATTGGCTTTTCAAGCACGCAACGCATGCGCGACTTGCTTTGGCTGTATATTTCAAACGCGCTGGTGTTGATGTTCACCATGGGATTTGCCACGCCTTGGGCGCAAATTCGCATGGCACGCTATCGCCTAGAACACTTGGCCCTTGTTGGCGAGGCTGATTTAGATAAATTTGTCGGTGAGAAAAAAGAATCTGCGCGCGCATTGGGTGAAGAAGTAGCAGACTTTTTTGATGTTGACCTTTCATTCGGTTAAACCCCGCCCAACTTATGCAATTTGAAGCGGATTATTTTGACGGCATCAGCCCCCGCGCCAAGCGGGTGCTGGTAACGGTGCGTGACGGGCATGCACTCATTATCGCGCCAGTCCAATCTGCCGAAATTGCAATCAATACGCTTGAAGCAACGCTGCAGTATGAAATTAAGCATTGCACCGTTCAGGCGCGTTTAGGCCAAGGGCGGCGGCTGATTGACTTACCCGATGACACGCGTCTTGAAACCGATTACCAAGACTTGGAAGGTTGCCTGCCAGCAAAACCAAGTAATGCTTTTTGGAAAGGCTTACATTACGCTGAATCGCACTTGGGTTTAGTGGCCATTTCGGTGGTATGTATTGTTTTTGCTGGGTATGCACTTTTAAAATATGGCGTACCGGTGGCGGCAAAATATGCCGCCATGGCTACCCCACCGGCCATCGAAAAAGACTTAGGCAAGCAAACACTTGCCACCTTAGATCATGAAAAACTTGGCTATTTTGAAGCCACAAAACTACCAAAAGCAAGGCAAGATGAAATCAAAGCCGCCCTGAATGTATTATGCCAAAAAACGCAAAACTGCCCTGAATACGATTTGCAATTTAGAAAAAGCCCAACGATTGGCGCCAATGCTTTTGCCCTGCCTGGCGGCTATTTAGTGATGACAGATGAACTGGTTGAGCTCGCTAAAAATAACGATGAAATTACCGCCGTATTAGCCCATGAACTTGGCCACGTAAAAGGCCGCCATGCACTACGGCAAACCTTACAAGGCACGGTGTCTGGCATTATTATCATTGCCATCACAGGCGATGCGAGTAGCGTTGCTGCTGGTTTGCCTGCACTGATGATGAACATGAGTTACTCACGTGAGCTAGAAACTGAAGCGGATATTTATTCACTTGAAGCGCTTAAAACAGCTTGCATTCCAACCAAATCATTTGCAACTTTATTGCTTAGATTAGTTGGCAGCCACGGCGGCGGCGATATGATTCCTGAAATGGTTTCCTCTCACCCTGATACCAAAGCACGGATTAAACCCTTTTTACAAGAACAGCAAACCTGCGTTTAAAGATTGATATCCAGCTTGCCGTTTTGACACCCGCTTTAAGTCAGTTTGACAAGCTGCACTAACTTTAGGCCATCAACTTTCGGCTGCCACATTTCAGCATTCACAGGAAAATCCTCATCAACGCCTGTACTCTGATAGCCGCGTCGATGATAGAAATCAATCAGTGCATGGCGTTGCGAAATGACTCGCATCATCAATCTATTAGAATTAAAGTGTTGTTTGGCATAATCTTCAGCGTAAGTAAGTAATTGCTTACCAATACCTTTTCCTTGCAGATTGGGGCGCACCACAAACATGCCGACATGTGTCGTTTCATATTGATGCTCTAAGCAAATCGAGCCGACGATAACTTCGTTTTGCAGACACAACAGGAGGACTGAGTGTGGGGTTTTGATGATATCAACGACCTGCTCGGTTGTCGTTCGCAAACCGTCCAGCAAGTCTGCCTCTGTGGTCCAGCCTTGCCTGCTTGCCTCACCGCGATAGGCCATATTAACAAGGGCTGAAATTTGCGCTGCATCTGCAACCCTTGCTAGGCGAAAACACAATGCTGACATCGCTAAATCTAGTGAGATTGATCGACTAATTTTTGCACCACTAAACTGCCCACCATGTCGCCTTGTACATTTACCGTGGTGCGCAATGTATCGAGCAGCCGATCAATAGGCAACAAAATG
>JAKQTB010000153.1 GCA_029569495.1 Pseudomonadota bacterium
TGCAGACAAACCAATTGTTAACATTATTGACCAAACCAAGCTGCCGCACGTGTTTGAAATTACAGAAATCAGCACATTGCCGCAAATGCTACACGCCATTAAAACCATGCAAGTGCGTGGCGCGCCGCTCATAGGCGCTGCTGCTGCTTATGGAATGGCACTAGCAGCGTTGCATCATGATGATTTACAAGATGCCGCCAAATTATTAATCCATAGTCGTCCCACCGCACTCAATTTGCGCTGGGCAGTTGAGCGTATGCGCAGTGTGTTGTTGCCGCTGTCGCCAGAAAGTTGTAAGTCGGCCGCATGGCTTGAGGCGGCCCGTATTTGTGATGAAGATGTGCAGATGAATCGCCAGATTGGCCGGCACGGCTTAAACGTTATTCAGCAGATTGCGGCATCGCGCAAAGCAAATCAAGCTGTGGTAAATATTTTAACGCACTGCAATGCAGGTTGGCTGGCAACGGTGGATGGCGGCACAGCTCTCGCGCCTATTTACGCCGCGCATGATGCCGGGCTTCGCGTGCACGTGTGGGTGGGTGAAACGCGCCCGCGCAACCAAGGGGCCAGTCTCACCGCTTGGGAGCTGGGCCAGCATGGTGTGCCGCATACCGTGGTGGCCGATAACGCGATTGGCCATTTGATGCAAATTGGCGCAGTAGATATGGTGATTGTGGGGGCAGACCGCGTGACGGCCTTGGGCGATGTGTGCAATAAAATTGGCACCTATTTACGTGCGCTGGCGGCTAAAGACAACCATATTCCGTTTTACGCAGCCGTACCCAGCCCCACTATTGATTGGTCTATCAGTGATGCAAATCTCATTGAAATTGAGCACCGATCAAGTGAGGAGGTCAGCCACATGCAAGGGCTAAGTGAGGCTGGGCACTTGCAAAGTGTATGCATTTTGCCAGCAGGTTCGCCTGCATTTAACCCGGCTTTTGATATTACGCCAGCGCAACTGGTGACAGGGATTATGACCGAGCATGGTGTTTACCCGCCAGCGGAACTCGAGCCGGCATTACAGCCAAAAATCAGCTTATGATTAAAATGTATAAAGAAGGATATTCATCTTGAGAAAAAATATATGCTCTGCGAGCCTTTATTTATAAGGCTTGCAGAGCATCAAAAAAGGTTAGTGTGAATTTAAGCGTTTATTGAATCAAAAATACACTTAAAACGCGCCAAATGGACTGAGAAATCACATGCAACATTTATTTGAACAATTATTGCGTACCAGCCAAAAGCTCTCTGCGTTAGGCTTAAACGTAGGCACGGCAGGCAATTGCAGTGTGCGCTTAAATGCGGCAACTTTTTTAATTACGCCTTCAGGCGTGGCAACGGAGGCGATGTCGGCCAATAGCATGGTGCGCATGCAGTTTGATGGCACTGTTGAACCGAATAAAACCCCTTCAAGCGAGTGGCGTTTTCATCGTGATATTTTGCAAAATCGTCCAGAAATCAACGCGGTGGTGCATACGCACAGCATGTTTGCCACCACGCTGGCTTGTTTGCATATTGAAATACCCGCGTTTCATTACATGATTGCCGTGGCCGGTGGCGATAGTGTTCGCTGTGCGCCTTATGCTCTGTTTGGCTCGCAAGCACTCTCTGATGCAGCACTGACGGCCTTGTTTGAGCGCAAAGCCTGCCTGCTGGCAAACCACGGCATGATAGCCCTTGGACGTGATTTGGATGATGCGCTGGCAGTGGCACTGGAAGTAGAAAACTTGTGCGCACAATATTGGCGCACACTGCAAATTGGTAAGCCGCATATTTTAAATGCACAAGACATGCGGGACGTTTTTCAGCAATTTAAAGGCTATGGTAACTGGGGTGAAAATAAGTAACTTTGCGTTGCAAAACAACGAAAATGACTAAAAAATGTGTAAATTCTGATACTTATGTAAATTTTTTATCAATTTATAGTGGATTTTCAAAAATAAATACTGTTACAATTAGTCCGTCATAAAAACAAAAAAAGGAATCATTCAGTGAAACGCAATACGATTGCAGGGTTTGTACTCTTAAGCTTAGCGCCAGCACTCAGCCATGCAGGCGCAGTAAACTGGACGTCACAAGAATATAATCTTTACGCTTACTTAGATATTGATACGCCAGAACAACCCGTTGGTTCACCACAACTCAACATATCGGCATTTAGCCTTGCTGGCTTGCCAAATATAAATACCGCTAGTCTTACAAGCGCTAACGGAGTGGCGAGTGCAGACTTAGGGATTAAAAATTTATCAGATTCAACGCAGGATATTCTTGAGTTGTCACTCAACGCTTTTTCAAGCTATAACGGTGGTACTAGTGCTGGTTCACAATATAGTTACGTGGTGCCGAGTGTCTCAGTTGGGAATCAGTTTGTAGCAGATTCAAATATACTCACCGTCACTTATGACTTTAGTTCTCTTATCAACCTTACATCGCCTACGGCAAGTCAATTGTCCTACAATGGTTTGTTTATGGGTCTTAGCGTTGTAGAAGACACTTTTGGTGCCACAGAACAGGAATTGAAATTTGTAGATAACAACTTTGAAACAGGCACTACCGTTGATAAGTTATTTTCTGGTAGTGGCACGGCGTTCTTTAATGTGACACCTGGCAAAACTTACAACGTCTTTGCTGACATCTCGCACGATTTGTTTACCAGTGGCACAGTCTCAGAAAACAGCTCAAACTCCGTCTTAACACTAGGCTTTTCAAATGTAGCAGTGGCTGCGGTACCTGAACCAGAAACCTATGCCATGCTGTTAGCGGGCTTGGTATTAGTCGGTTTTAGTGCAAGACGACAAATGCAAGCTTAATTTTTTAGCAAGTTTAGTTGAATGAAAAGCATCCGCAAGGATGCTTTTTTATTACCGATTCAACGCAACTTTCGCTAGTGAATAAAGCGCCTTTGCGGTAAAATTTATACCCGTCTGCAACAAATCTTGTAAAGCCTTTCCATGACCAAATATGTATTCGTAACCGGCGGTGTTGTTTCTTCTCTTGGCAAAGGCATTGCGGCTGCAAGCCTAGGTGCAATCCTCGAATCGCGTGGTATTAAAGTGACCATGCTCAAGCTTGACCCCTATATTAACGTTGACCCCGGCACCATGTCGCCTTTTCAGCATGGCGAAGTGTTTGTGACAGATGACGGCGCAGAAACCGACCTCGACTTAGGCCATTATGAGCGTTTTATTTCGCAGCGCATGGCTAGGCGAAATAGCTTTACCACAGGCCAAATTTACGAAACCGTGATTAAAAAAGAGCGTCGTGGTGAGTATTTAGGCAAAACGGTGCAGGTGATTCCGCATATTACCGATGAAATTAAAAATCATATCAAGCGTGGTGCAGCAGGGGCGGATGTAGCGATTGTCGAAGTGGGCGGCACGGTGGGCGATATTGAATCGCTGCCATTTTTAGAGGCCATTCGCCAAATGGGTTTTGAAGAAGGTCGCAATAATGCTTGTTATGTGCATCTCACTTTATTGCCGTGGATTCCAACTGCGGGTGAACTTAAAACCAAGCCAACTCAGCATAGTGTAAAAGAGTTACGGCAAATTGGTATTCAGCCAGATATTTTGCTGTGTAGGGCAGAGCGCGAGATTCCTGAAGACGAAAAACGCAAAATTGCGCTGTTTACCAATGTGGCTTACGAGGCAGTGATTAGCGCGATTGATTCTGATTCTATTTATAAAATCCCTGGGCTGTTGCACGACCAAATGATGGATGAAATTGTTTGCCACAAGCTCAATATTTTAGCTAAAGCAGCTGATTTAACGGCTTGGAAAAACATCGTTACACGTTTAGAAAACCCTAAAAATTCCGTCAATATTGCTTTTGTTGGTAAATATGTAGATTTAACCGAAAGCTATAAGTCCCTAACCGAAGCCTTAATTCATGCGGGCATACATACAGAATCTAAAGTTAAAATTAACTATATTGATAGCGAAGAGTTAGAAAAATCAGGTACTGGTAGTTTAAAAAACATGGATGCTATTTTGATTCCAGGCGGCTTTGGTGTGCGCGGTACAGAAGGCAAAATTTTGGCAATTCAATTTGCGCGTGAAAACAAAGTGCCGTATTTAGGCATTTGTTTGGGCATGCAACTGGCTGTAATTGAATTTGCCCGCAATGTGGCAGGGCTAACAGGTGCCAATAGCACCGAATTTAATGCCAGCGCGCCGCATAAACTGATCGGCTTGATTGATGAATGGCAAGATGCCACAGGCAAAATCGAGAAGCGTGACGAAAACTCTGACCTTGGCGGCACCATGCGTTTAGGCGCACAAGCTTGCCCAATCGTACAAGGCACCATGGCCGCCAGCATTTATGGTGCGCAAGTGAATGAGCGCCATCGCCATCGTTATGAAGTGAATAATCATTACGTAGAACAGTTAAAAGCCGCGGGCTTGGTGGTTTCTGCCAGAACGCCACGTGAAGATTTATGTGAAATCATTGAGCTGCCCAAAGCCACACACCCATGGTTTATGGCCTGCCAGTTTCACCCGGAATTTACCTCTAATCCACGTAGTGGCCATCCGCTGTTTATCGCATATGTGAAAGCCGCCTTGGCAAACCAAAAGGCGCACTCTCTGTAAAGGCTAAAGCATGAAATTATGTCACTTTGATGTTGGGCTTGAGCATCCGCTGTTTTTAATTGCAGGGCCGTGTGTGATTGAGTCAAAACAAATGGCAATTGATACGGCTGGGCAATTGAAAGAAATCACTAGCGCGCTGGGTATTCCTTTTATTTATAAGTCATCTTATGACAAAGCCAATCGCAGTTCGAACAAGACTTTTCGCGGCTTTGGCATGGAAGAGGGCTTACGTATTTTAGATGACGTGCGCTCGCAAATTGGTGTGCCAATTTTGACTGACGTGCACACTGAAGAACAAGTGCCACATGTGGCAGCAGTGGTGGATGTATTGCAAACGCCGGCTTTTTTGTGCCGCCAAACAGATTTTATTACCGCCTGTGCAAAATCTGGCAAGCCTGTGAATATCAAAAAAGGCCAATTCATGGCGCCGGGTGACATGAAAAACGTGGTGCAAAAAGCCCGTGAAGCCAATGGCGGCGCAGATAATATTATGGTGTGCGAGCGCGGCGTATCATTTGGCTATAACACGTTGGTATCAGATATGCGCGGGCTTGCCATTATGCGCGAAACGCATTGCCCGGTAGTATTTGATGCCACGCATTCCGTGCAGCAACCCGGTGGGCAAGGGGATAAAAGCGGCGGTCAGCGCGAGCATGTGCCGGTGTTGGCGAGGGCGGCGGTGGCCAGTGGCATTGCGGGTATTTTTATGGAAACGCATCCTGACCCAGCCAAAGCCTTGTCTGACGGCCCTAATGCGTGGCCTTTAGGCAAGATGCATGATTTGTTGGCGGTGTTAATTGACTTAGACCGCTTAGTTAAAAAAGCAGGCTTTGCCGAAATGACTTTATAGGCAATCGCATGAAAAAATTATTGACCATTTTGCTGCTTACATCTCTCACTGGTTGCGGTGATGTGATTGAAAAAGCATCGGATATCATTGATATTTTGAATAAACCAAGCAAAAAACAGATTGTGCAGCATTTGGGTTCGGCCAATTGCCTGAAAGAATATTACGATTATTGGGATTACTCTTCCAATAAAGCGTTTGCAACGTCAAGTGACGAATCATGTGGCTGGAGTGGCTCACATCATGAAACCATTGAGGCCGCAAAAAAAGAAGCAGTAGAATATTGCGAACAGAACCGAAAAGGTGGAACCCCTTGCAAAGTTGTTGATGTTAACGGTCGTTGGTTATAACAATCAGTGATAAAAATGAACGCGTTTTTTGAAAATTAGGAGAAAACCATGAGTGCTATTGTAGATATTATTGCCCGTGAAATACTGGATTCACGCGGAAACCCAACCGTTGAAGTGGATGTGTTGCTTGAAAGCGGCATTATCGGGCGCGCGGCCGTGCCATCAGGCGCATCAACAGGCGCAAAAGAAGCCATGGAGTTGCGTGACGGCGATAAAAGCCGCTATTTAGGTAAAGGCGTGTTGCAGGCAGTTGAAAATGTGAATACAGAAATCACAGAAGCGATTATTGGCCTAGATGCGGAAGAACAAAGTTTTATCGACAAAACCTTGATTGAGCTTGATGGAACTGAAAATAAAGACCGCCTTGGCGCGAATGCGATTTTAGGTGTTTCAATGGCCTGTGCGCGCGCGGCGGCTGAAGAGTCTGGTTTGCCACTGTATCGCTACTTAGGCGGTTCTGGCGCTATGCAATTGCCCACCCCGATGATGAACATCATCAATGGTGGCGCACATGCTGACAATTCCGTTGATATGCAGGAATTTATGATTATTCCAGCCGGTTTGCCATCATTCCGTGAGGCAATTCGTTGTGGCGCAGAAATTTTTCATCAACTGAAAAAAACATTGCATAAAAAAGGCTTGGCTACTACCGTGGGTGATGAAGGTGGTTTTGCACCGAATTTGCCTAGCAATGAGGCAGCGATTCAGTTGATTATGGAATCCATTTCAGATGCTGGTTACGAGCCGGGCCGTGATGTGTATTTGGGTTTGGATTGTGCGAGTACCGAATTCTACAAAGATGGAAAATACCATTTAGAATCAGAAGGTTTAGCACTTTCTTCAGCACAATTTACTGATTATTTGGCCACTTGGTGTGATAAATACCCGATTATTTCCATTGAAGATGGCATGGGTGAATTTGACTGGGAAGGTTGGGAAATTCTCACCAAACGTTTAGGTAAAACCACGCAATTAGTCGGCGATGACTTGTTTGTCACCAACGCAAAAATTCTGCGTGAAGGCATTCAGCGCGGTGTTGCAAACTCAGTGTTGATTAAAGTGAACCAAATCGGCACCTTGACTGAAACATTCCAAACCATTGAAATGGCGAAACGCGCGGGTTACACGGCAGTGGTTTCACATCGCTCTGGCGAGACGGAAGACACCACTATTGCCGATATTTCTGTGGCAACCAATGCGCTGCAAATCAAAACGGGTTCATTATGCCGTTCAGAGCGTATTGCAAAATACAATCAACTCTTGCGTATTGAAGAAGAGTTGGGCGATGCCTCTAGCTATGCTGGCAAAGGTGCGTTCTACCAGCTATTTAAGTAATTCCAAATGCATTCAACCCGATTCGTCGTTGCGCCTTTTTGCCGTACTAATTGTACTGTCTTCAATGGTGCGCCTAGTCTCAGCTTGAATGCAATTGCAATTGAATTTATCTGAATGAAAGCCCTGACGCTCATTTTTGTGGTCCTCATTGCCTTGCTACAGTACCCGCTGTGGCTGGGCAAGGGCAGTTGGCTGCGTGTGTGGAATTTAAATACGCAAATAGCTGCGCAGCAAGAAAAAAATGATGCGTTAAAAATGCGTAACGAAGCGCTCAATGCTGAAGTGCGCGATTTAAAAAGTGGCCGCGCTGCCATTGAAGAGCGTGCAAGAAGCGAGTTGGGCATGATTAAGCAAGATGAAGTCTTTTACCAAGTGCTGCAAAATGAAGTGCCGGCAGCGCCAGCGCCACAAAACAGCGCACCATAAACGTCTGTTAAAATTTACCAAGTCATATCGGCGCGTCATCAAAATAACGCAATTAAAGGGTTAATTTAAGTTACAACCTTTTTCGATGCTCTGTGAGCCTTATCAATAAAGGCTTCCAGCACATGTTTTTTCTCTCGGACATTTCTCAATGTAGAAAAGTAACAAATTACTATTCGCCTTGATACTGCAAATACCCGCTTTTCATCGTTTTATTATAACTTTCGACTTCTTTTTGTAACTGTTCTGAGTCTGCGCAAATGTCGATATTTTCAATGCGTAACCCAGTGGCTGCATCAATATTTGTTGATGGTGTTTGATTAAACGTACATGCGTCCTGATTGCGTACTTCGGCTTGATGCACCACAACATTCAGTATGCGTAATACCTCATCTTTAATATCCTGATGAGCGACTTTCTCGCCACCCTGCGTGATGAGTTGCTCAACAAGGGCACTATGGCTGTTCGCCAAGGTTTCGCGCGTTCTATTTGCAATAGCGCGGCTTTCTAATTTATCTGCCGCGCCCAAGCTGATTTTGCTCTCTGGTAGATTCACTTGTGGTGCAGTGGCTGCTACGACAGGGCTGGGCTGATGCTGCGCGCTCAATTCAGCCGGTAGTTCTTTGCTGGCAGCATTTGATTCACTCACGCTCGTCTGACTGGCTTCATGTGCGGCTTTTTCTAGTGGTTTTACAGTCTCAGCATCTTTGGAAACGCTCTTTTTACCAGTCAATTTTTCTTCGATGACATTGCCTTTGAGACGTTTAGTTGGCGTTTCGCTATCAAATTTATCCTGCTCGTTTAGCGTCGCTATAGGTTTTTCTTGGGCGAAATCATTTAATTGTTCTTGTGCAAGCGGGGCGGTTGCAGGCGCAATTTCAGCATCTTGACTGACTGGTGCTGGCGCACTGGCGGCCATTTCAGTGTGTGCTGCATTTTGGTTACTCGTTTCAGCCGTAATCCAAACGTGCTCTTCAGGATGCTGTTGCCACGCCATGAACACCACCAGCAGAACGGTGGCAACGCTACCAATGCCAGCCCATTGCGCTTGAGATAGTTTTCCATAAAATAACCAGTGCTGCAATCGTTGAAGTTTGCTTGGTTGCGGCACAGTGGCTTTTTTCGCATATTGCAGAACAGCATCACGCACATGGACATTAGGTTGCACATCACGGTCTGGCGCGTGCTGTAAGGCGGTTTTGAGATGCTCGTCTTGCAGATGCATTAGCTTTGGTCTTTCTCTATCATCGGGTGCAGATATGCGCCCATGCATGCACGCAGTTTGCCAAGCGCGTAGCGTAGGCGGCTTTTTACAGTTTCAAATTCTGCACTCAATACTTGTGTCATTTCATCCAAACTTAGGCCGTCTTCATGGTGTAATAAAAAGGCAGCGCGCTGCAGTGCAGGCAAGCCTTCTAAACAATCTAACAATTGTTGCCCAGCCTTGCGCCAAAACGCCTGCTGTTCAGGTTGTTCGGCGGTGGAAGCGGGCCATAATTGCCATGGGGATTCACTATTATCATCCAGCCAGCCATCATCCACAGAGATTTCACGGCCATTTTTGCGCAAAATATCCACAGCACGGTGATGCGCCAAAGTAAATAGCCAAGTTTTAAAACTGGCGTTTTCTTGTGCCTGCCAAGTGCTTTTTGCGTCTACCAGTTTCATCCACGTGTCTTGAAAAATGTCATCCGCATGGATGGCAAGTGATTGCCCCAGCACACGCCGTACATAGCGGTAAAGCGGCTTTTCATGCCGCGCATACAGTAGCGCAAACGCTTGTTGTTTACCTGCGCAAAACTGCTGCATTAGGGCTTCATCAGAAAGTAAATCATGCATGTTTGCAGTTTGGCATTTGCTGATTAAACGGTCAACTGGCGGCAATGGGGTTAAATCATCAAAAATATTTATGATTGAATGGTTAACTTTACGTTCAATTTAGCTTCGAGAAAAAAATTATGCTCT
Organism: Pseudomonadota bacterium; assembly: GCA_029569495.1. Classification (GTDB taxonomy): domain Bacteria; phylum Pseudomonadota; class Gammaproteobacteria; order Burkholderiales; family Methylophilaceae; genus Methylotenera. The sequence goes on from JAKQTB010000153.1 coordinate 9,513, forward strand.
GCGAGCCTTATAAATAAAGGCTCGCAGAGCATCGAAAAAGGTTGCGCTGTAAATTGGCGTTTATTAATAGATTTTAAGTTCGTTACG
>JAKQTB010000219.1 GCA_029569495.1 Pseudomonadota bacterium
TTTGGCGCATCGCATCAATGGCGGCGGCTGTGGCAGTGTTACAGGCAACGACTAAGGCTTTAACATGTTGAGCGATTAAAAAATCGGCCACGGCAAAACATCGTTCGGTGATTTCAGCAGCAGTTTTGCTGCCGTAAGGCGCATATTTGCTGTCAGCCACATAAATTAAATCTTCATCTGGCAGTAAGGCGTGAATGTGCTTTAATACAGAAATTCCACCCACACCTGAATCCATGACGCCAACAGGCTGGCTTGCTGATGTTAATTTGGTTGGATTTTCGTGATTTGGTGGTAACTCAGGCATCAAGTTTTAGCATCATCATTTATAATGCTTGAATTATATAGGATTTTGAATGGCTTATAAGTTGTGCAACACTTGCACCCAACAATGAACACCTAAAAGATTTGGCATGATTAAACCTCGATGATTAAAAGATTTTTACAAAAAGTATTTACCAAGCGCACTAAAGCACATTTGGCAATAGAACTTGCGGATGCGAGCGATACCAGCGCTGCAAAAAAAATATCAGCCAAAGTACATAAAATCAACAAAAATCTGATTAGCCAAGCTGCATTAAAAACTTGCGAAGGCTTACAAAAAGCGGGCTTTGAGGCATTCATTGTCGGTGGTGCGGTACGTGATTTGCTATTGAATTTTAAGCCAAAAGATTTTGATGTCGCCACCAATGCCACACCTGAAGAAGTAAACCGCATTTTTCGGCGCTCACGCATTATCGGCAAACGTTTTAGGCTGGTGCACGTATTGTGGGGCAATGAGACGATTGAAGTCTCAACTTTTCGCGGCCATCATTTAGCGGAAGGTGATGCCAAAACCGCTGACAGCGGTCGCATTCTGCGCGACAACATCTTTGGCAGTTTAGAAGAAGACGCAGCACGGCGCGACTTTACCGCCAACGCCCTCTATTACAACCCTGCGAAAGATGAAGTGCTGGATTTTCACAATGGCGTAGCCGATGTAAACGCCAAATTGTTACGCATGATTGGCGACCCGACCACGCGCTATCAAGAAGACCCCGTGCGCATGCTGCGTGCGGTGCGCTTGTCTGCCAAATTAGGCATGAAAATCGCCCCTGACACACAAGCGCCCATCGCCAAACTGGTAGATTTACTGCAAGACGTGCCTGCCAGCCGCCTGTTTGATGAAATGCTGAAACTGTTTTTATCCGGCCACGCGGTTGAAAGCGTCAATGCCTTACGTGCACAGCATCTGCATCATGGCTTATTACCGATGCTCGATGTGGTGCTGGAACAACCGCTGGGCGAACGCTTCGTGATGCTGGCGTTAAAAAATACCGACGATCGCATTAATCAGGGTAAATCTTCAAACCCCAGCTTTTTATTCGCCACGCTACTTTGGCATGAGGTGCTGACCGCATGGCAAACTTATAAAAATGAAGCCCCGCCGATTCCTGCGCTTTGTATGGCGATGAATGAAGTGATTGCCAGCCAAGCTGAAAAATTGGCGATTCATAACCGCTACACCGCCACCATGAAAGAAATTTGGGCCATGCAACCGCGCTTTGAGCAACGTGCTGGCAAGCGGCCATTTAGTTTACTCACGCACCCACGCTACCGCGCAGGCTATGATTTTTTACTGCTGCGTTGTGAATCAGGTGAATTGCCGATGGAACTTGGTGAATGGTGGACCGCTTTTGCCAATGCGGAAGGCGAAGCACGCACGGCAATGCTGCAAGCCGACACCAACCCTAACAAGCGCAGAAAAAGAAACCGTAAAAAAGTGAGCGCCAACAAAAGTGAGTCCATTAGTTAAAAACGCATGAAACACGCTTTTATCGCATTAGGCAGCAATTTAGCTGACCCCATTTTACAAGTTAAAAATGCGTTTGCTACGCTGAGTAAAATTCCAAAAACACGCGTCATCAAGGGCTCATCGCTTTATAGAACTGCGCCGATTGATTGCCCGCAAAGCACGGAAGAATCTGTGCCAGATTTTATCAACGCCGTGGTTGAAATTGAAACCACGCTTTCGCCAGAAGCCTTATTAACAGCACTACACGCCATAGAAAACGCCGCGGGGCGCGAGCGGCCTTACATCAACGCGCCGCGCGTGCTGGATTGCGACTTATTGCTTTATGAAAATATCGTGCAAAACACCGCCAAACTCACGCTACCGCACCCGCGCATGCACACCCGCGGATTTGTGTTATTGCCACTATTTGAAATCGCACCGCAACTAATTGTGCCAAAACATGGCAAAATAGCGCAATTGATGACGCCGCAACTCGCCCAAGGTATTCAAAAACTAGAAAATCACTTATGAGCATTTTTACCAGATTCCCTTATATTGTTGTGGAAGGCCCTATTGGCAGCGGCAAAACCACGCTGGCGCGTATGCTGGCAGATAAATTTCCTGTGGATTATTTATCTGAAAAAGCCGAGGCCAACCCATTTTTGCCGCGCTTTTATCAAGATGCGCAGCGCTACGCGCTTCCAACGCAGCTATTCTTTTTGTTTCAGCGCGCCAACCAAATCAAAGATTTAAGCCAGCGCGATATGTTTGCCAAGCCGATTGTGGCCGACTTCTTTTTAGAAAAAGATGCATTGTTTGCGCGGCTCAATTTAGATGATGAAGAATATGCGCTTTATCACAACATTTACACGCACTTGCAATTAAAAGCGCCCAAGCCTGATTTGGTGATTTATCTGCAAACGCCCATTGATGCGCTGGCTGAGCGCATTGAAGAACGCAACGTACATTATGAACAAAATATGCCGCGCGAATATTTGGCGCGTTTATCAGATGCCTACAGCGAATTTTTTCACCACTACGACGCCACGCCAGTGTTGATTGTGAACAATGAAAAATTAAATATCGCTAAAAATCCTGAAGCATTGGATTTACTGCTTAACCGCATCATGCAGATTAAAAGTCAGCGCGAATTTTTTAACCCGAATTTCGAATGAGTTTAACTAAACTTCAAACCAAAGTAGCCGCTGGCGAAAAAATTGCCATGCTGACCTGCTATGACGCCACCTTTGCCAAATTAATGGAATTAGCAGGAGTGGACATGTTGCTGGTGGGCGACTCTTTAGGCATGGTGTTGCAAGGCGCTGAGAACACGCTCAATGTCAGCATGCACCACATGACTTATCACACTAAGATGGTTAAAAACGGTGCGCCAAACACCGTGATTATGGCCGACATGCCCATCGGCAGTTATGAGCAGGATAACGAAGCCGCTTATAAAAATGCGCTTTGGTTAGTAAAAAGTGGCGCGCACATTGTGAAGTTTGAAGGCGGCGGAAAACGCGTTGAAACCGCACGTTATTTGGTTGAGCGCGGCATTCCTGTTTGCGCGCATTTAGGCTTTACGCCGCAGTCGGTCAATCAGTTAGGCGGCTATAAAATTCAGGGAAAAACTGAAGAATCAGCCGAACAGATTTTAAATGACGCCAAGGCCATGAGTGACGCAGGCGTGAGTTTTGTGTTGCTCGAAATGGTGCCCGCCGCACTTGCCAAAAAAATCACCGAAGGCATTAGCGCACCCACCATCGGCATTGGCGCAGGCGTGCACTGTAGCGGACAAGTATTGGTGATTCAGGACTTACTGGGCATTTACACAGGTGCCGCCAGCAAAGACCCTAAAGACTTTAAAGCCCCCAGATTTGCTAAAAACTTTTTGATTGAAACCAATAGCGTGCAACAGGCGGTTAAAAATTACGTGCAAGAAGTTAAAAATGAAACTTTTCCTAATGTAGAACATAGTTATTAAACTGCGCATAAAAACAATTAAAAAACACCTAAATCATACACAACCTTTTTTGATGCTCTGCAAGCCTTGTAAATAAAGGCTTCCAGAGCATAATTTTTTTCTCGAGGATATTTTGCTTAAAAATTAAGCCATTTATTAATGCAAATTGATGGATTGTTTTACCACAAAAAGTAAAATTTTTCTGCAAGCAGATAGGCAATGCTAAAATGCGCGCATGCAAATTGTCCACACCATCGCCGAACTTCGCGCCGCACTCAAAAACCAATCTGGTATCAGTTTTGTCCCAACTATGGGCAATCTGCATGCAGGGCATCTTCAACTGGTTGAAATTGCCAAACAACATGCGCACTGCGTTGTTGTAAGCATTTTTGTGAACCCGCTGCAATTTGGCGCAAATGAAGATTTTGGTAGTTATCCACGCACACTCGAGGCGGATTGCGAAAAACTAAAAGCGGCTGGGGCTGATATTGTGTTTGCGCCTAATGTGACAGAAATCTACCCAGACTTTGACGGCAAAAACCTCAACCAAACCATGACCATCACCCCACCGCCTATCGCTAGTGAGCTTTGTGGCGCGTCTCGACCAGGCCACTTTTCTGGCGTGGCAACAGTGGTAATGAAGCTTTTTAATATGGTACAGCCAGACGTTGCCGTGTTTGGCCAAAAAGATTTTCAGCAACTTTTTATCATCAAAGAAATGGTGAAGCAGTTTAATTTGCCTATTGAAATTATTGCAGGTGATACCATGCGCGAAGCCAGTGGCTTGGCGATGAGCTCACGCAATGGCTATTTAAATGAAGCGCAACGCACACAAGCTGCGCAACTCAATGCTGCATTGCAAAGCATGGTGCAAGCGCTTAAAAATGGTGTTAAAAATTTTAGTGCCTTAGAAAATACGGCCACGCAAAAACTTAATCAACAAGGTTGGGAAGTTGATTACATTTCTATTCGTTCTGCCCTTACCTTGCAGCCCGCCGCCGCACAAGACCAGCATTTAGTGGTGCTGGGCGCAGCTAAAATCAGCAATAATCAAGCAGGCAAAACCCGCTTGATAGACAATATTGAAGTGCATTTATAACCGCAAATCACATTCTTCACAGCCACAGACCACTCCTAATTAACGGTAAACATTGAGCTGGTATTTTTTATTACCAACTTTTAAATCTTGCCATTGTGGCGCTGTGGCCGTTACCTCTCCTGCTTCTAACTGGCTTTGCAGATTTTTTTGAAATGTTTCTGTTGTTTCTTGTGCTTCACAGCAATAGTTGTTTAAGTGCGCAAACATTATCCAACTGTTGGCTTCTTTTTTATAGGCACGCCCACCACCATTGCGCTGAAAAAAAACAATCTCAACGTGTCCGTCTAGGTTTAAGTCCACTGCCAGCAATTGGTCTTTTGGTTTGGTGTTTGGACAATCGGTGTCTTGTGGAAAATCTAAACATGCAAAATATACTTCATGGTTTTGGTACTCTTGCAACACACGTTCAAAAAATGCCGCTTCAATAGGTGTGCCTTTAGGGTAAATATTGAAATGCGCTTGCAATGTTTGCAAGGTCACTGGCGGCTTCTTTGTTTCGACTGAGCGGTAATGACGATATTGCGCTTTGAGCGCAGCTTCCACCAATGGCTTAATCGTGGCCGCTTGCGGGTGGGTGGTATCAGCCAGCAAGTTTTTGAGAGCCGCTTCGCCATATTTGCCGCCACTAAAGCGTAAATATTCATAATCAAACTGGCTTGCTGCTATTGTTCCATTATGCAACCTTGCAAGCTGGCTTTGCACACCAATGCGCATGGGGCTGAGTATGGGCGAATAGAGCAAGCCGATAAACGCCATTAAACAAACGGCCGCGATTACATTGACTGGTTTAATCGCCTGCATCCAAGTATTTTGGTTAAATGATTGAAACGCCGCAAACGCATA
>JAKQTB010000105.1 GCA_029569495.1 Pseudomonadota bacterium
GGCGTAATGGTGCAGGTAAAACCACGCTCATTAAATTGCTTGCGAATGAACTAAAGCCACAACTTTTTGATGGTAAATTGGGTAAACGCGTTGAAGGCAAAGATTTAAACATCGGCTACTTTGCACAACATCAGCTTGAGCAATTGCGGCCAGATGAATCACCCTTGCAACACATGATGAAGCTAGACCCGCTAACGCGCGAGCAAGAACACCTGAATTATTTGGGCGGCTTTGACTTTAAAGGTGACATGGCACGTTCACCATGTGCTCATTTTTCGGGTGGGGAAAAATCACGCTTGGCATTGGCACTTTTAATATGGACGCGGCCAAATTTGCTGTTACTCGATGAACCCACCAACCATTTAGATTTAGAAATGCGCCATGCGTTGACGCTTGCCCTGCAAGATTACGAAGGTGGCGTTATATTAGTCTCGCATGACCGAGCGTTATTGCGCGCCACTTGCGATGAATTTATTTTAGTGGCCGATGGTAGTGCCGAGCCGTTTGAAAGCGATTTAGAAGGTTATAGTGCGTGGTTGAATGAGCAACGTTTAAAAGAAAAACAGGCGACACAGTTAATTGTTGAGAATAAACCCAATAAAAATGACCGCGCTGCCAATAAAATTGAACGCCAAGCCAGAATTGCAGCGCGCAGGCCATTGTTAAAAGAAATCGAACAGCTAGATAACAATATTGCCCAGTGGCACATTGACAAAACTAAGTGCGATGAACGTTTGAATGATAGTGCGCTGTATGCGGCAAACGATAAAACCGAATTGCAACAACTGCTTAAAAAGCAGTCTGAATTAAGCAGCCAGATTGAAACTGCGGAAATGCGCTGGCTAGAATTGCACGAGTTGTTAGAGGCAATTCCTGCGCTAGATTAATCTGCATGAAAATGCGTAAATTTTTAAACAATGATTAGGATTTGAAATGGAAATTCAATATTCAAAACGACTCAAACTGATGCATGCGCTGTGTTTAGCCGAAACTGCCCAAAATAATGATGCTCAACCCAATACCGACTTGGATGAATATGATGCTTTAGTTGCCGCAGACTTTTTAAGTTGCTATGTCACGTTTAAGGCAATTCAGGCGGCGGAACGGTCTCCAAGTGCTGAGCGCAGCGAAAACTTTGACATATTGAGTGTCTACCAAGCTTATGCGTTACTGGCCTATGCTTTTTTTACGCGCCCCTTGGGTGCAGAGGACGTTACGCCTAACTTTCAAACCGCGCAAATTACCATTGCAAAAACATTGTTTGCGGGGTTGCCTGAGCCAGAATTAATTGAAATAATTGAATCTGGCTTACATAAATTTCAACTCATCGCAGACGCTGAGGTTGAACACTGGACTGAGTTTAGAGAAAATCTCGATAAGCTGACAGTTGCTTTTATTGTTGCTGGCACCGATGATGAAAGCCCGCATGGTACGGAAGAATTATTTCAGCTATTTGGCCAGTTATTAAGCCAACTGTGCGAGGCGTTTGAAAACGTTTAAAACGCCTTAATTTTCTACGAGAAAAAAATAATGCTCTGCGAGCCTCTATTTATAAGGCTCGCAGAGCATCAAAAAAGGTTGTTTGATCCTTAGCTAAAATATTTAAGTTTTTTAGGTAAATTTCACCTTGTTTCAACAATCACATTTGATGAGCTGATAATCTGCTCAGTCTCGTTTTTTGTGCAGGTGTTGGTGCGATGATTTTTGTTTCAATGTTAGAATAAGCGCATCCAAATAACGGTTGAAAGCCTGTGATGTCCACACCAATTCTTATCGCAAAAAATCAAGAAACTTCTAATTTTCTGTTGCCAAAAATGGCTAATCGGCATGGTTTGATTGCAGGGGCAACAGGTACAGGTAAAACGGTGACCTTGCAATCACTGGCAGAGAGTTTTTCAGCGCAGGGTGTGCCGGTGTTTATGGCCGATGTGAAAGGCGATTTAGCGGGTATGAGCCAAGTTGGTGGTGGCAACCCAAAAGTAGAAGCGCGTGTACAGCAATTGGCGTTGACTGATTTTAGCTATAAAAAGAGCCCAGTGGCGTTCTGGGATGTGTTTGGCGTAAAAGGTCACCCTGTGCGCACTACCATTGCGGAAATGGGGCCGCTATTATTGGCACGTTTGCTCAATTTAAATGAAGTGCAGGGCGGCGTGTTGAATTCTGTATTTAAAATTGCCGATGACAATGGCTGGCTGTTGCTGGATTTAAAAGATTTACGCGCCATGATGCAACAC
>JAKQTB010000004.1 GCA_029569495.1 Pseudomonadota bacterium
TGAAGTGTTGAAAGTGCGAGAAAAGTAGCGTCATTTAATCAGATATAACTAGGCGGATTCAAGTCCGAAAAATTAATTCTCTCGCCCCAATACGCGATTTTTTGCTTTGTGCGAGGTCATGATGTTTTTGGCGATGAGCGGTAATAGGCCGACAAATATCAGAATAAAAATTAAAGCAGCGCCACCGATAATAAATTTTGGTACGTGTTTTAACCAATGAGCGTATTGTTGCTGGTTAGGGAGTAAATCTAGCAGACGTATCATGCCGATGGCATAGCCCAGCAGCATGGCCCATGTAGCATCTGTCATGCGGCTTTGCTCAAACCACAACCCAGCTAAGTAAATCAGCCAGATGTATGCAAGTAAATAGGCAATGCCGCGAAAGCTATATGAATGAAAAACTGCGCTATGCATCGCTAAAGTGAAAAACCAGACGATGATTAAAAGGATAATCCATAGCGCTTTGAGCATACTTCTAAGTCTTATTCAACGCCCTGGCTCGCCAAGTAATCTTCGTAATTGCCCGTAAAATCAACTATGCCATCGGCTTTGATTTCAATAATACGCGACGCGATAGAGCTCACAAATTCGCGGTCATGGCTGACAAAAAATAACGTGCCTTTGTATTTGTCTAGCGCGGTGTTGAGTGCTTCAATCGACTCCATGTCCATGTGGTTAGTTGGTTCATCCATCAGCAATACATTGTATTTGCCGAGCATGAGTTTACCGTACAACATGCGACCTTTTTCTCCGCCAGAAAGTACTTTGACAGATTTTTTGGTGTCATCACCACCAAATAATAACCTGCCTAACATGCTGCGTACCACTTGGTCGTCGTCACCGGGCTGTCTGAATTTGGTCATCCATTCAAATAAATCTTCGCCATCTTCAAATTCGTATTCGTGATCTTGCGCAAAGTAGCCGATATTGGCTTTTTCTGCCCATTTTACTTCGCCGTGATTAGGCTGTAGGTCGCGAGCTAAACAGCGTAAAAAGGTGGTTTTACCAATACCGTTTTCTCCGATAATCGCGACTTTTTCGCCTGCCTCAAACATCATATTCACGTCGTTGAATAACAGTTTGTCAAAGCCGTGGCTGAGTTTTTTCAGTTCTACTGCATTGCGGTGCAGTTTGTCGCGCTCGTCATATTCAAAGCGAATAAAGGGATATTGGCGGCTGGAAGGCTTAAATTCTTCAATTTTAATTTTATCAATTTGCTTGGCACGGCTGGTGGCCTGCTTGGCTTTAGAGGCGTTGGCAGAAAAGCGGCGCACAAAGTCTTGTAAGTCAGCAATCTGTTGTTTGGCTTTGGCGTTGTCTTTGGCTTGTTGTGCGCGCGCCTGTGTGCTGGCTTCCATGTAATCATCATAATTACCCGGATAAACCGTAATTTTGCCGTAATCCATGTCGCACGTGTGCGTACAGACTTGGTTTAAAAAGTGGCGGTCATGCGAGATGATAATCATGGTGCAATCACGATTGTTCAACACGTCTTCCAGCCAGCGAATGGTGTTGATGTCCAAGTTATTGGTTGGCTCATCGAGCAGCAGAATATCTGGGTTGGCAAATAGGGCTTGCACCAGCAAAACACGCAATTTCCAGCCTGGCGCAACGGCGCTCATTGGGCCGTTATGCTGCTCAATGGGAATGCCCACACCCAACAGCAATTCACCTGCACGTGCTTCAGCGGTGTAGCCGTCGAACTCTGCAAACACACCTTCTAGTTCGGCGGCGCGCATGTAGTCGTCCTCGGTGGCTTCTAAATTTGCGTAGATGGCATTTTTTTCTACATTCGCATTCCACATTTGCTCATGGCCCATCATGACGACATCGAGCACACGTTGGTCTTCATAAGCGAATTGGTCTTGGCGTAAAAATGCCATGCGCTCATGGTTATCAATAGAAATGTTGCCAGCGCTTGGCGTTAACACGCCAGCGAGCACTTTCATGTAGGTGGATTTACCACAGCCGTTTGCGCCAATTAAACCATAGCGATTATTGTCGCCAAATTTAACGGATACGTTTTCAAACAGTGGCTTAGCGCCAAATTGTACGGTGATATTGTTGCTGATTAACACGTTGAACCCTTAAGAGTATTTTGTAGGAGCGCAATTGATTACGCGACTGTTGTATCGCTTTCGCGCAATCAATTGCGCTCCTACAGATTATTTAAAATTTGTTGTAAATGACCACTTCATCCATGGTGAGTTGTCCGCCACGCGGTTGAGCTTCATTCAATGCTTTACCAACTACCACAAACATTGTTGGAATATGGTCAGCAGGTAGATTAATTAATCTCGCCACGGCATCAAAATCAAAGCCGTCCATCGGGCAGGTATCGTAACCCATCTCTTTGGCGGCCAACATGATGGTTTGCGCGGCCATGCCGCATGAACGCATGGCTTCGTCGCGCTGTAC
>JAKQTB010000011.1 GCA_029569495.1 Pseudomonadota bacterium
AACAGGTGTTTGGATGTCAGTAACACCACAAATTAACGAAAATAGCGCTGTAACACTAAATGTACGCCCGACAATCGCGAGGAAAGTTGGATTGGGCATACAAGATCCAAACCCTAGTCTGCGAATAGATAGTCGAATACCTGAAATACAAGTGCGGGAAATGGAGTCCATGCTGCAAGTTAACAGTGGGAACACAGTTGTTTTAGGGGGCTTAATGCAGGATGAAATTTCTAAAACTGATAACGGCGTGCCGAAATTGATGTCAATCCCAGTAATTGGTAAGTTATTTAATGCTAAGAATGATAGTGCCAGAAAAACCGAATTAGTGATTTTCTTACGCCCAACAGTTGTCAAAAATGCAAGCTTAGAAAGCGATGAACTCTCTCGCTATAAACAATATCTGCCAAGTTCACAGTTGCAACAAACGCTTGAAGTTGATGGTGAAAGGTAAGTTGCGCAATGAGTTTACTCATTAAGGCTTTGGCGAATGCTGAAAAAGACAAGCAGGCGGAACTCGATAAAAAGAAGTCAGTCGAGCGTGATTCCGCACTATCTCTAGAGTTGGCCCCTATCGATCAAGCGCAAAATAGCAATAAAAGTAGAACACCTCGTCAATCATTTGAGAAAGCGCCAATTCATAGTGATAATGAATTAAAGCATCAAGAGGCGGCAAAAGTGTTTGTGGCCAACCAGGCAGCAAGTACGCCAAAATCAAATTTAAATTTATTGTTAATTGGTGTCGCAGGGGCAGCCATTATTTTGTTAGGCTTTCAGGGATACGTCTACATACAAAGTTTATCCTCACCACAAATAGCATCAGCAAAAGTAAGTGTACCTGCCGTGCAACCCATCCCGGACCAGCAAGTTCAGATTGAAGAGACTTCCACACAAAGTCAGACTGAACTCAATACGCAGGCTGTTGCAATTAACTCAGACGAACCTGAAAAAACGCAAGATGAAACTTTGGTAGAAAAGCAGTCGGAGCCTGATTCATTTTCTGTTGATAATGATGAACTTAATAAAGCAAGCCCAAAGCCAGTTAAAAAAAGTAATTTAAAAGCAAATACGGTTAATAATAGTGAATCTTCTATTGATAACTCACAGCAACAAGTTCGCGGCAAGCCCTCAAAACAAGCGCCGTTAAAGTTAACCACTAAATCACCAGCTGCAGGGGTTGACCCAACATTATTGGCGGCTTATGAAGCACTTAATCGAGGGGAATATGCGATCGCACAGCAACAATATCGAGCGGTGTTGCAAAAAGATGTGCGTAACGTGGATGCTTTACTTGGCATGGCAGTGATTGCACAACGGCAAACTAGAGATGCGGATGCTGAAGGCTGGTTTCAAAAAGTGCTAGAGGTTGAACCAAGAAACGTTATTGCCCAGACCGCGCTGATGGGTGTGAAAGAAGGTGGCGGTGGAAGCGATAGGCTTGAGCAGAACTCAGAAAGTCATATTAAAAGTATGCTTGCTCAACAGCCAGAAGCAGCCAATTTGCATGCCGCTTTAGGCAATGTATATGCTGAGCAGGGCCAATGGACATCTGCCCAAAGTGCTTATTTCGAGGCAAGCAAGTTAGCGCCTCATAATGCAGATTACGCATTTAATTTAGCGGTGAGTCTAGAACAAATGAGAAAGCCACACTTAGCTTTAGAGCAGTATCAGCGTACGTTGGCTTTGTTAAATCAATCAGGGGCTACCAGCCCAGATAGACTCACTCTAGAAACGAGAATTCAAGCACTACAAAAATGACAATATTAAATTTAAAAATAATAAAGCAGGTTAAATAGATGGCTGAGCAGCGACGCATACTCCGCCTAGGCGAACTCATGGTGCAGCAAGGCTTGATTAGTCAAGATCAGCTACGCATTGCACTCATAGAACAAGAGCAAAATGACCTACCATTAGGCCGCCAACTGGTGCGCTTAGGTTTTGTGACGGAAGCGATGGTGCGTGATACGGTGGCGCATACTATTGGCCAAGAAAGCGTAGATCTATCGGCGGTGGTAGCAGATATTGAAGCCTTGCAAATGGTGCCTCAAGATTTTTGTCGCCGATATCATGTACTACCCGTTGCATTTGAGGAATCAAGCAAATCCATGGTGGTCGCCATGGCAGATTTATTCAATGTCGTGGCGCTAGACCAATTGCGTGCAATGCTCGGCGGCCAGATTCAGCTAAAGCCTGTGTTGGCGGCCGAAGCGCAACTTGAAGAGTTTATTGATCAGTTTTATGGATATGAACTCTCTGTTGATGGCATTCTGCGTGAAATTGAAACAGGTGAAATTGATTATCAAAGTTTGACTGCGGGTGGTGATGAATACACGCAGCCTGTCGTACGCCTGGTTGGGGCGTTGTTGATGGATGCAGTAAAGCGCGGCGCATCCGATATTCACTTTGAACCAGAGTATGCTTTTTTGCGTATTCGTTACAGAATCGATGGCGTGCTTCAGCAAATACGCAGCTTGCATAAAAGCTATTGGGGTGGTTTAGCAGTAAGGCTTAAGGTTGTGAGCGGTCTTGATATTGCTGAAACACGAGCGCCTCAAGATGGCCGTTTGAACATGAATTTGTGTGGGCGTCCAATTGATTTTAGGGTTTCTACGCACCCAACGATACACGGTGAAAATATCGTTTTACGTGTGCTCGATCGTGAAAAATCGATTATTCCAATGGAGCGCATGGGTCTGCGACCATCAACGTTAGACGAAATGCGCTTGATGATGACGAGGCCGGAGGGCATATTAATTGTTACCGGCCCTACAGGTAGTGGTAAAACAACCACGCTATATTCACTGCTATCGCATAGAAATACCGAGGCGGTAAACATTATGACACTGGAAGACCCAGTGGAATACCCTGTCACGATGATGCGTCAAACTTCAGTGGCAGAGGTCAATAAAGTAGATTTTGCCAATGGTATCCGATCCATTATGCGGCAAGACCCTGACATTATATTAGTCGGCGAGATTCGTGATACTGATACTGCGACGATGGCTTTTCGTGCAGCCATGACTGGGCATCAAGTTTTTAGTACGTTACACACTAACTCTGCTTTAGGCGCTTTTCCGCGTTTAGCCGATATAGGCATTCTGCCAGACATTATGGCGGGCAATATCATTGGCGTGGTAGCGCAGCGCTTGGTTCGCGTGTTGTGTCCGCATTGTAAAGAAGTACACAAACTCGATAGCTTAGAACGGAAAATATTACGGCTTAAAACGACTGATAAGCCACAAATTTACAAGTCAAAGGGTTGCAAGCTTTGTAATCAAACCGGATATCGCGGTCGGATGGCAATTATTGAATTGTTGCGTATTGACAGTGATTTTGATTCGTTAATTTCGCGTCGCGCGCATTTAGATGAATTGCAAAAACTAGCCTTAGATAAGGGTTTTGTCACACTTGCCGAAGATGGCGTTCGTAGAATTCTAGAAGGTTATACAAGTTTGGCCGAGGTGATGCGTGTGATTGACCTGACAAGTCGTATGCATGATGGCGTCAAAACCAAGGTAGCTAGCAAGTCATAGGGTATGGCTGCGTATAATTATAAAGCGATAGACCAAATGGGTCGCCCAGCCATGGGGCAAATTGACGCAATCAATGAAATTGACCTAGAAATCCGTCTAGAGCGTATGGGTTTGGATTTAATTACATTTAGAGCGGCAAAAAAATCGACCACCCTTTTTAACCGCAACAAAGTGAGCAATCAAGATTTAGTGATGTTTTGTTTTCAGATGGAGCAACTCTCAAGTGCTGGAGTTCCATTATTAGAAAGCCTGAATGATATTAGAGAAAATAATCCTAATCTGTATTTTCAAAAAATATTGGGCGCAGTCAGTGCTGAAGTTGAAGGCGGAAAAATGCTTTCTCAGGCGTTGGCAGAGCATCAAAGTGTATTTGGTGAGGTGTTCGTGAGTTTAATCCACGCAGGCGAACAAACCGGCCAATTGCCAGTAGTATTTAACAACTTATTTGAAACAATTCGTTGGCAAGATGAATTAATGTCTCAAACAAAGAAACTACTTGCATACCCTGCTTTTGTGGCGGTGGTTGTATTGGGCGCGGTCGCTTTTCTGATGTCCTATTTAGTACCGCAAATGGTTTCTTTTTTGCGTAATATGGGGCAAGAGTTACCATTAAATACAAAAATTTTAATTATGTTTTCAAATGCGTTTGTGCATTATTGGTGGTTGATGATTGGGTTACCTATTATTATTTTTATTGCCGCGACCGCTATCATTAAAACCAACCCAGTGGCGCGTTATCGATTTGATTTGTTTAAGCTGAACATGCCTATTACAGGGCCAATTTTACATAAAATTATTATGGCGCGATTTGCACGTTACTTTGCCTTAATGTATCAAACGGGCATCCCAATTTTGGATGCCATTAAAATATGTGAAAAAATTGTGGGTAATCGTGTGGTGACTGACGCACTGAGTCGTGTGCATGCACAAATTAATTCGGGCGATGCGATGTCTGAGAGTTTTCGGAATGCAGGATTATTTCCTCCTTTGGTGGTTCGTATGATTCGCGTGGGTGAAAATACTGGCGCGTTAGATAAGTCATTGTTGAATATCAGCTATTTTTATGACAGAGATGTAAAAGACTCGATGGAAAAAATGCTTAAATTAATTGAGCCAGCGCTCACCGTGATATTAGGTGCAATACTTGGATTTATTATGTTCTCGGTATTAGGGCCAGTTTATGACTCATTCAGTAAACTTAACTTTTAAAGCGTCGAGCATCAGTTAACCAGAAATCAAAACATGTTTAAAGCTAGTCAACACAAAATAGTACTATGCGCAACAGCCAACAATTTGCTAGCTGGGGTTTGGCGCAACGGTCAATTGCAGGGTAATCAGGCGTTTGCAAACGACGATGTTGGGTATGTAGCATTTACGGAGTTTTTAAAGCAATACGAATCAGCACCCATTTATTTGATTGCAGATGCCGTTGAAGAAGATTATAAGTTAGAAAGTTTGCCTCATACTTCAGGTGCGGCAAAACGTGAATTAATTGAGCGTAAACTGAATCAGTTTTATCGAGGCCTAGCTTATCGTACTGCGCATTTTATCCATCGAGAAAAAGACAAGCGCAAAGATGATAAGTATTTATTTGTTGCATTAAGTAATGATGAATTTTTAAAAAACTGGGTTGCGCTGATACACGCTGCCAAAGCCCAGCTGGTTGGTGTTTACCTGCTACCAATGCTAAGTCAGGTATTGGTGCGCCAATTAAAACTGATGTCCCCGCACATTTTGCTATGTGAAAAACTTTCTTCAGGCTTGCGGCAAACATATTTTCATAATGGTCGGCTACGTATGAGCCGCCTCGTAACGAGCGTTCCAACAGCAGCAAATCAACTGGGCTATTTTTATTTAGTAGAAACTGAAAAAACACGTTTATATTTAATTAGCCAACGATTTATTTCGCAAGATACGCCAATCAACCTAGTGTTGGTAAGTATAGACGGCAGCACAAAAGCAATTAGCCAAGGGATAAGTCAAGAGCAAACGCTTGAGTGTACAGATCTTGATTTGAGTCAAACTGCGAAGAGCTTAAATTTACCAGCACATTTAGTGCAACAAATGCCAGAACTCTTGCATATGCAACTATTGGCAAAGGGTCATTTAGTTGATAATTTGGCACCATCTTCTCAGACAAAAGAATATCAGTTTAATCAAGTTAAAAGGGCTATTTTCATCGCCACTGCTTTGATTGGGTTGATTGGTTTATTGGTGGCAGGATGGTTTTTTAAACTAGGATTAGACAATAAAGAAGCGTTTAACCAAGCGGTACAAGATACTGTTATTCAAGAGCATCGTTATAGTGAAGCGGCAAAAAACTTTCCAGCAACACCCGTCAGTGCAGCGGATTTAAAACTCGCTGTAGAATTAGATCAATCAATCGCAGCTTATCCAAAATCACCGCGGCGCATGATGTTAGTGGTGAGTGCTGCATTAGAGCTTTCATCTGAAATTCAACTTGATAGATTGCGTTGGGCGTTCACGAATGATTTAAATATAAAAGATGAAGATAATTTGTTGGCTTTGCCTGCCAGCAATTTGCAGCCGACTGCCAGTGTGATGGATGATCCAGCTAAACTGATTGAACTGGGCTACGTGAATGCACAAATATCTAATTTTAACGGCGATTACCGCGCAGCGCTCAATAGTGTAAATAAGTTTGTCGCCAATTTAAAAGCGAATAAGCAGGTGGCTACAGTTGAAGTGTTGCAGGCACCGGTAAATGTTAGTTCTTATGTAGGCTTGCAGGGCAGCACAACCGACGAGCAATCGACGCAAAGGCAACCCGCTTTATTTAAACTTAAAGTAATACTTAAATCAGCTGACGCGCTTGTGGAAACGCCTCTAGTAGAGCAAGTGCCCAGTAATCAGGCTTTAGGAAAACAGCTGCCATGAAGTTAGAAGCAACTAAGCAAGAGGCTAGGCCAAGTGCTAAAGATGCACACAAACTACAGGTGCCGATATTGCTGATTGGCATCACGCTCATTGTGGTGATTATTTTAATTGTTTTGGCGCATCGATATAGCACTGAACAGGAAAAAGCCTTGCAGACTCAGCAAGGGTTGCTGAATACCGCGCGTCAACATTTTCAATCTTCTGGCATTGAAAAAGACATGATTACAGAATATTTGCCAAAGTATCAAATGCTGATTGATAAAGGATTTGTGGGCGAAGAGCGACGCATTGAATGGGTAGATGAGCTACGCGCACAGCATAAAAATCACAAACTTTTTGGTGTTAAATATAGCATTAGCCAGCAAGAGGTTTATAAGCCTGCGTTTATTTCAAATACTGGCGGGTTTGTATTACACCGTTCTGTCATGACGCTAGATTTAGACATGCTGCATGAAGGTGACATCTTGCAATTAATCGAAAGTTTAGGAGCCAAAAATGGCGCGCCATTTGTGTTACGTGATTGTGAAATAAGAAGATTAAATGCAAATACAGAGCTTAGTCGACAACTGGTTGCTAACTTACACGCGCAATGTGAGCTCGACTGGTTGACTTTACATGAGCCCTTGGCCCAACCGGCAACAAACCCATGACTAGCATGATGAATTATTTATTTACTTTTCTTTTATTGCTTGGTTTAGCCATGCCAAAAGTTCATGCCGCCCCCGGTGATAACTTGGGACGGTTATTTAGTCGCCCGATGGAGCGCAATAATCTAGATGTGTTAAGGCAAAATCAAAAATTAAAAGTGATTGTGCCGCAAGAAAATACAGCGCCAGAAATTGAAGAGAAAGCGGCACCAGAAGAGCTACCAGACCCCATCACCCTGCAAGGGTATGTGAAGCGCAGTGATGGCAAAGGTAACACAATATGGATTAACAATCAGGCCGTGCAGGAAAATAGTACGGTTGATAAAGTTAAAGTTGGCAAAGTTAACCAGCGCGGGTTTTCAAAAAAAGGTGCAAGTACCGACGGCGTAGATGTAAAAATTCCCATGACAGGAAAACAAGTAAGATTGAAACCAGGCCAAATGTACGCGCCAGAAAATAACAAGATTTATGAAATGCAGGTTGTAGAAAAATCCAAAAGACTCGAGCTAGAGCAAAGTGGTGTTATAGATGGCGATGAAACACCACAGTAATATCAAATTAAACCAACGAGGGGCATCGTTAATTATTTTGGTGTTGATTTTAGTTCTGGGTGGGTTGGCGGTAGTTTTTTCAAGTCTTGATGGGCAGAGTATTCGAGTTGAGCGAGATAAAAAGACCCATGATGCCTTAGCAGAGGCAAAATTAGCGCTGATTGGCTACGCAACCAGAAGTGGTCTAGCTACAGGCGCTGCTAGGCCAGGTGAGTTGCCTTGCCCAGATGCAAATAATGATGGATCGTCAGACGTCTGTGCAGTGAATGCAGTAGGAAGACTGCCTTGGAGAACGCTTGGCATCAATGATTTACGTGATGGCGATGGTGAAAGACTTTGGTATGCTGTTTCAACAAGTTTTAAGAATAATCCAAGGATATACCCACTTAATAGTGATACGTTAGGGACTATTTCACTGCGAGATTCAGCTGGAAATATGCTTAATGACGGATCTGCAAATAATGGGTTGGTCGCAGTGATAGTTTCGCCAAGTGCACCTATGACACGTCAGGATGGCGTAGAGCAGGTGCGAGATGTCGCAAACATAAATAATGCGATTAACTACATGGACATTGTGTTAGGCGAAGACAATCAAAACTTTGTAAATGGTAACGTGAATGGATTTATCTCCGGACCTATTAAAGACGCCACTGGTAACATTATCCTAAACGATAAATTAGTTTCAATTTCTCGACGTGAAATTATGATGCCAGTTGAAAGACGAGTTGCAGCCACAGTTATCAACGCATTATTAGATTATTTTTGTGGTTCAGGTAATGTGAATTACGACACGAACGCTTGTCTTGCCGTAGGTGGCTCAAGAAGCTATCCGCATCCGGCAAATTTCGCTGAGTCAACATGTTTAGGAATAGGAAACTTAGCCGCTGGTTGCACTTCAGATTTGGCGGTAAATCACGGCCGATTGCCTGCTAATCCGAATCTAAGCTGGGACACAACTTCATTGTTGTTGGGTTCGAATGGGAATTGGTTTCAAAGAAACGGCTGGCGCGAGCAGGTACATTATGCAGTGGCACCAGCATGTCTTATGGGTACAACCGATTGTGATGGCGCAGGTTTTCTAACATTGAATACATCACTTGTGAATACAGTTAATGTCAATGTGATAGTTGCGGTGGGTGGCGAGATGCTCGCGGGTCAATCACGTGCCTCAGTTGCCGATAAATTAAATGAAACAAATTATTTAGAGGATGAAAATTTGACAACAGCAGATGATGTTTATACAAACTTATCTCTAATGGGAAATCCATTCAACGACCGAGTGCTGAGCCTTCCATAATGCGCGATAAAACCAATCAGTTAAAAGGATTTACTTTGATAGAAATGGCCGTCGTACTGGTCATTTTGGCGTTGCTGTTGGGCGGTTTGCTTTTACCTTTATCTGCACAGCTAGATCAAAAAAATTACACTGATGCAAAAAGGCAGTTAGAGAGTTCGATGGAAGCTGTGATGGGGTATAGCTTGTCTAATAAGCACTTACCCTGCCCAGATAAAACTGCTGGAGCGAACAATGGACCAAATGATAACCCCAATGACGGTATAGAAGATTTTGATGTGGTAGCCGGGACATGCATTACGCAAGAAGGGAATTTGCCGTGGGCAACATTAAGTATGAAGGATGCTGATTCGTGGAATCAACGATTTATTTATCGCGCGAGCGCCGCTTTTACCGTAAGGGCGCCAATCGGAACTTTTGGATTAACAACAAATGGTGTTCTGCGGGTGTGTAATGAAGCCGCATGTAATGTACCGCGGTTAACAGATACTGCGGTAGCCGTAATCGTTTCGAGAGGAAAAAATCGGGGTATCTGCACAACGTTACCTTCGCCGCCTGCTTGTGCAGATGAACGTGAAAATGACGATGTTGATAACGATTTTGTGAGTCATGAACTAAGAGCAAGTAGTGTAGCAAGTCCTAATGCAGAATATGATGATGTTGTCGTGTGGCTTTCAAGTAATATATTAGTGAACCGTATGGTGTCAGCAGGTCAGTTACCCTAATGAACGACAATCAACTCTTACGTTATAGCCGCCATATCTTGATGCCAGAAATTGGTTATGAAGGGCAAGATAAGCTCACAAAAAGCCATGCGCTGATTGTGGGTGCGGGCGGTTTGGGTTCGCCGGTGGCGCTGTATTTGGCGGCAAGTGGTGTGGGTACGCTCACCATTTGCGATTTTGATGTGGTGGATTTAACCAATTTGCAGCGTCAAATTATTCATACCACGCAAAGTGTAGGCATCAATAAAGCCGTTTCAGCACAGCAAACCTTGTATGAAATTAACCCTGATGTGAACGTTAAAACCATACAGAAAAAATCAACAGAACAGGAATTGGCCGACTTGGTGGCGCAAGCGGACGTTGTGATTGATTGCTCTGACAATTTTGCAACGCGCTATGCGCTCAACAGGCAGTGTGTTCAACATCAAAAACCGCTGGTTTCGGGTGCGGCGTTAAAGTTTGAGGGGCAGATTACGGTGTACGATATGCGCGCAAGCACAAGCCCTTGTTATCACTGTTTGTTCCCCGATAATGGTGAAGACACTGATTTACGTTGTGCGACGAATGGCGTTTTTTCGCCTTTGGTGGGAATGGTTGGTACTACGCAGGCAGCTGAGGCTTTAAAAATATTGATGGGAATTGGCGAGAGTCTGCAAGGGCGCTTATTGCTATTAGATGCGCTTGCGATGGAGTGGCGCACAATTAGGCTAAAAAAAGACCCAGCTTGTATTGTTTGTGGCTAATGTTTAATAGTAAGGGTGCAATCAATTGCGCCCCTACCTTCTAAACGTGTTCCTTATTTCTATTCGTTTATTTACCGCCGACTAAGCTTTTGACAGCACCAACCAAGTCGCCCGGCATCATCACAATTTTGCTATTCTCAGAGTCGGAAATTTTCTGCAACGCGGTAATGTAGCGGTCACCCAATAAAAACATGGCGGAAGCGTTATTTTCTTTTACGGCTTCGGTAATGAATTTGATTGATTCTGCCGAGGCTTTGGCTGCAACCATTTGTGCTTCAGCATCTTTACGCGCTGCTTCCAGGCGTGCTTCAGCATTCAAAATGAGTGATTGTTTTGCGCCTTCGGCTTCTGTTACCACGGCCACACGTTCACGCTCTGCCGCAGCTTGGCGTTCCATCGCATCTTGCATATTTGGTGATGGTTTAATGTCTTGAATTTCAACCGATTTAACTGTTAAGCCCCAGTCGAGGGCCTCATCGGCAATGGCGGTTTTGAGTTCGCTTTTAATGCGGTCGCGTGAGGTGAGTGCTTGGTTTAAGTCCATGCCGCCGATAATCGAACGCAAGCTGGTTTGCACCATGTTACGCATGGCTTCTCTAAAGTTTTCAATGCCATAAACCGCACGTTCAATTTTTGAAACTTTAATAAAGGCGATGGCGTTGGCCAAAATCACCGCATTATCTTTAGTAATGACTTCTTGTTCAGGCACATCTAAAATAATGTCTTTGGTGGTGACTTTATAGGTGACTTTTGTAAAAATTGGGTTAATCACATGCAAGCCGGGTGACAAAACCCCGGCAAACTTACCAAGGCGTTCTACCACCCACTCTTCGCCCTGCGGCACAATGCGGATGCCCTTAAAGGCTAAAATCACCGCCACAATGACTAAAATACCAGATAATTCAAACATAATTCACTACCTTTCAGTTGGTTTATACTAATTAAATTTATTTTTAAAACGGTGTGTTAGTGGGCTTTTACGCGCAAAGAGTTGCCTTCTACGGCAATCACTTCTGCCTGTCTGCCAATTTCAATCGCCTCGCTAGAAACAGCATCCCACTCGCGGCTGCCCATCACGCCTTGGGTAAATTGAATGCGGCCCGTTTGTGCGGCGCTGATTGGCACAATAATGGTGCCAATGCGGCCAATTTCTTCACCTTGTGATTGCCCTACGCGATGGTCAACACTGGTTTTTTTGTAATAGTTGCGCCAAATAAAGAGCGCGCCGATTGAGAGCACTGAAAATAAAATCAGCTGTGTGCTCACATTTAGGTCGGGCACCAGCCAAGTTAAAATGGCAAGAATAATGGCGGCAACGCCAAACCACAACACATAAAATGTACCGGTCGCCATTTCGGCTGCCAGCAATACTAAACCGATAACCCCCCAAACCCACATTGCTTCAGTCATATTCTTCCTTTTTTATTGACGAACGATGATGGGCTATTATGGCATAGAAAATTCTTGGCGTGAAAGCGCGCGCCGTGTTTTGCAATGCGGGTGGCAATGGAAAATGTGCAATTTTAGGCCGTATGAATGCCCGAGGATTTTTTTATGCTCTGTGGGCCTTTATTTATAAGGCTCGCAGAGCATCGAAAAAGGTTGGTGCGTTTTTTGTCAAAAAAAGATGAATGTTTGGTCAAAAATTGAATTCGAATGGAGTGCAAATTTTTTATGAATGCGTGTATTTTTTGCAGTAGTGTCACTTAAAACCCAGCAAAGCACTTGAGCAATGGAGATTTCTGGGCACATTTATTTGCAGCAAAAGTAAAAAAAGCATGTTTGAAGCGTTTAAAACACTCAAGATGTCACAAAATATGACGTGAAAATAGTACACTTGCATTAAATGACGGAATAAGTAAATTACTGTTAAATGAAATCTTCACAAAAACTAATTATTCCTAGCGACCGGGGTGAACGTTGGCATTACATTAAGCGTATGTTTTCATCCGCCCAAGGGCCAGACTTAGACTTTAATTGGGCGGGCGGGCGCTTGAATGGCCTCAAAAGATTGCATAGCATTGATGTGGCAACGTATGCGCGAAATCGCAATTTTTTGAACGGGGCGGTCACACATCTTTCACCCTATATTCGGCACGGTTGTATTACGTTGCCCGAAGCATTTAATTTTGTTAAAAAACAAAATGCGCCGCTGGCCGATAGATTGTTAATGCAATTGGCATGGCGAGAATATTGGCAGCAAGTATGGCAGGTTCAAGGGGATGCGATTTTTAGCGAATTAGAGCCAGCCAAAGTGATGCTTGGCTACCAGCCCATGGCAGACGACATATTAAAGGGCAAAACCGGCTTGCCCTGTATGGATGGCTTTATTGCGGACCTCATTAAAACGGGTTATGTACATAACCATGCCCGTATGTGGCTGGCGAGCTATATTGTGCATCACCGAAAAATCGACTGGCGCGCAGGGGCCGATTGGTTTGAATCGCACTTGCTTGATGGCGACTTTGCCAGCAATCACCTTTCATGGCAGTGGGTGGCTTCAACATTCAGTTCTAAGCCTTATTTCACCAATAAAGAGAGTTTAAGCCGCTTTACGGGTGAACAATATTGTGCGGGTTGCCTAGCGCAGTGCCCGTTTAATGCCAGTTATGAAGTGCTGAGCAGCAAATTGTTTGACCAAACGATTTCGCCTGCGGCCAAGCAATACGTCATTACGCATCTACCCAAAAAAGCGGTTTCAACGTCTACCGCCATGTCCGTGTTTGTGCATGATGAAATGCTCTCCGCCGCCAACCCCTTGCTTGAAAAACCTTTTCCAAAGCTATTTGTGTTTGACCCGCAAATTCACGGCACTTGGTCGCTCAACCGCCTGCAGTTTGTGGCTGATAGCCTCAGTGAAATGCAAGATGTAGAAGTTTGGTTGGGCGACACCTACGAAGTGCTGTTAAACCGCGGTGTTGGGCGAGTGATTACGCAAGATACGCCAAATCGACGCATAAAAGAGTTGCTTGAACCCTTTGTGCCGAAATACGAACCGGTGGTTAAATTAGTCAAGGTTGAAGTGAGTGCGCAACGCCTAAAACGCTTTTCGCGCTATTGGGAGAAAGTGGGCCCGCATTTGCTACATACGCCCGCAACATAAGGCGTTTACTAGCGCAAAACAACCAAAAATCCGCATGATTTTTCAACCAACCTTTTTCGATGCCCTGCGAGCCTTTATTTACAAGGCTCGCAGGGCATTAAATTTTTCTCGTAGATTTTTGAATGATTTTCCGCGCTTATTTTGTATCCACAAAATATCGTTATAATGACCTTTAGTTTAAGTATTTTTTTGAATTTTTTTGTAAAAGCACGTCATTTTATTTAGGAAATAGCATGATTACTTTAGTGGTTTTAGCAGTTGTCGGTATTTATTTTGTTATCACTTATAACGGCTTGGTCAACATTAAACACAATGTTGAAAAGGCGTGGGCAAATATTGATGTGCTACTCAAGCAGCGTCATGAAGAATTGCCAAAACTGGTAGACACTTGCAAGCAGTACATGAAGTTTGAGCAAGAAACATTAGAAAAAGTCATTCAGGCGCGTTCACGCGTGTCGGACGCACGCGAGTCGCATAATGTGGCTGCGCTGGGTGTTGCAGAAAATGCATTGAGAAGCGGCTTGGGCCAATTGTTTGCACTGGCTGAATCTTACCCGGAACTTAAAGCCAACGAGCAGTTTTTACATTTGCAGTCACGCATTAGTGGCCTTGAAAATGCCATTGCGGATAGGCGCGAGTTTTATAATGACAGCGTGAATATTAATAATGTGAGAATTGAGCAGTTTCCTGATGTTTTAGTGGCAAAATTATTTAATTTCAAAGCGGCCGATTTGTTGAAGTTTGCTGCTGAAGAGTTAAAAGATATTGATATTAGTCAACGCTTTAACGGGTAGGTGTCGCTGTGTTAAGTGGCCTGCGTAGATATTATATTGAGGCGATTTCCTCAACAAGCTACCTAGGCATACTCGCCCTATCTGCTTATGCTTATAAGGACGGCTCAGCGACCTTTTCCATCTTACTTATGGCAGTGGTGAGTGTTTTGGCTTGGATTTCTACCACTAAACGCGTTCGCGCAATTGCCGATATCGCCACATCACGCATCGGCTCGGCCGCACAAGGTTATGTGGAGTTATATGGCCGCGCCAGTGCACATGCAGATAATCTTATTAAAAGTCCACTCAGCGGCATGCCTTGCATCTGGTTTCGCTACTGGGTTTATTCCAAAGAAAACAGTAAGCGTGAATGGCGCGAAGTGAGCCGTGGTGTGAGTGACACTACTTTTGAAATTAGCGACCACACTGGCAAATGCCAAGTTGATCCAGACGATGCAGAAGTGATTTCACCCGAGCGGCGTGTCAGTTATCAAGGTGTTTATAAACATGTGGAAGAGTTGCTGTATGCGGGTGGCTCAGTCTATGTGCTGGGTGAATTTTCAACCATAGGCGGGGCTAATTCTGTACTTAGCGTAAAAGAAGATGTGGGGGCATTACTCGCGGACTGGAAAAAAGACCCAACACAGCTCAAAAAACGCTTCGATTTAGACGGCAATGGTGAGATTGATACGCAAGAGTGGGAATTGGCGCGCAAAGCCGCCAAACGCGAAATTGAACATTTGCATCGCGAGATTCGCAAAGAATCAGGCGTGCATATTATCCGCGCCCCACGTGACCGCCGGCTGTTTTTAATTTCCAGTATGTCACCACAAAAGCTCAGGCAACGTTATCAAAGGTGGAGCTATTTTCACTTTGCAGTGTTGGTTCTGTCGGTGGGTGCCTTTTTCTGGCTGATGTGAATCGTGAATTTTAAGTTTACACTGCGCTAGACTTCCACAAAAGCCGCATGAGGCTGTGTTAAAATTGCACGCATGACTACGCAAAATACAACACCACCTAATCAAGAAAGCGCCCAAGGGTTAGACAAATCCTTTGACCCCAAAACCATAGAAAGCAAATGGTATGCATTTTGGGAGAGCAAAGGCTACTACGCCGCAGGCTTAAACCCAGAAGTGAAAGATAACTTCTGCATTTTATTGCCACCGCCTAACGTTACAGGCACTTTGCACATGGGGCATGGGTTTAACCAAACCTTGATGGATGCACTGACGCGTTATCACCGTATGCGCGGCGATAATACTTTGTGGCAACCGGGTACAGACCACGCTGGCATCGCCACGCAAATCGTGGTGGAGCGTCAGCTAGATGCGCAAGGCGTGAGTCGTCACGATTTAGGGCGTGAAAAATTCTTAGAAAAAGTGTGGGAATGGAAAGCCTATTCAGGCGGCACCATTACGCAACAAATGCGTCGCTTAGGTACTTCGCCAGATT
The DNA here is from genome assembly GCA_029569495.1 of Pseudomonadota bacterium. Classification (GTDB taxonomy): domain Bacteria; phylum Pseudomonadota; class Gammaproteobacteria; order Burkholderiales; family Methylophilaceae; genus Methylotenera. The sequence goes on from JAKQTB010000011.1 coordinate 15,717, forward strand.
GGTCACGCGAGCGCTTTACCATGGACGCTGGTCTTAATAAAGTGGTCACCGAGACCTTTGTGCGTTTGTATAACGAAGGGCTAATTTATCGCGGTAAACGCTTGGTGAACTGGGATGTGAAACTCGGCACGGCCGTTTCAGATTTAGAAGTGGTGCAGGAAGAAGAAGATGGCTTTATGTGGCACATCAACTATCCGCTTTGCAGTGGTGAAGGTCACCTAACGGTTGCGACAACGCGTCCAGAAACCATGTTGGGTGACGTGGCGGTAATGGTGCACCCTGAAGATAAACGCTACGCACACTTAATTGGTAAAAACGTAAAACTACCACTGTGCGACCGCGAAATTCCGATTATTGCCGATGATTATGTGGATAAAGAGTTCGGCACGGGCGTGGTTAAAGTCACGCCAGCGCATGACTTTAATGACTATGCCGTGGGCCAGCGCCACAAATTGCCGATGATAGAGATTTTGTCATTAACAGGCTTAGTCAATGAAAATGCGCCAGAAAAATATCGTGGTTTAACCACCATTGCTGCGCGTAAGCTCGTGGTGGCTGATTTAGAAGAAAACGGTTATTTAGTTAAAACCGATAAACACAAACTCAAAGTACCGCGTGGCGACCGCACGGGCGTCATTATTGAGCCAATGCTTACCGACCAATGGTTTGTCGCCATGAGTAAACCTGCGACTGATGGCAAATCGATCACGCAAAAAGCGCTTGATGTTGTAGCAAGCGGCGAAATTAAGTTTTACCCAGAAAACTGGGTAAACACTTACAACCAATGGCTCAATAATATTCAAGATTGGTGCATCTCTCGCCAATTATGGTGGGGGCATCAAATTCCCGCTTGGTATTCAGATAGCGGTAAAGTCTATGTGGCGAAGGATGAGGCAGGCGCTAAAGTGTTAGCCGCTAAAGATGGCTACACAGGTAATTTAGTGCGCGATAACGATGTGCTGGACACTTGGTATTCAAGTGCCCTTTGGCCGTTTTCAACACTGGATTGGACAGGTGACGATGGGATAGACGCGCAAAATCAGGCGCTACAACAATATTTGCCTTCAAGCGTATTAGTGACAGGTTTTGATATCATCTTTTTCTGGGTGGCGCGCATGGTGATGATGACCACGCACATCACCGGCAAAATTCCCTTCAAGCACGTGTATGTACATGGCCTGATTCGTGATGCTGAAGGCCAAAAAATGAGTAAATCTAAGGGCAATGTATTAGACCCGATTGATTTGATTGACGGCATTGGGCTGGACGATTTAATTAAAAAGCGCACCACGGGTTTAATGAACCCGAAAGACGCCGAGAAAATTGAAAAACGCACGCGTAAAGAATTCCCTGAAGGCATTGCCGCTTATGGCACCGATGCCTTGCGCTTTACCTTTGCCGCACTTGCCAGCCCTGGGCGTGATATTAAGTTTGATTTGCAACGCTGTGACGGCTACCGTAATTTCTGCAATAAACTGTGGAATGCCACGCGCTTTGTGCTGATGAACACAGAAGGTCAGGATAACGGTTTTGATGCGGCCAGCTGTGGCGAGGGCGGGCGTAAATTTAGCCAAGCGGATTTCTGGATCGTATCCAAACTACAGCGTACCGAAGCTGAAGTTGAAAAAGCATTCGAAGATTATCGCTTTGACTTAGCCGCAAAAGCCATTTATGAATTTGTCTGGGATGAATATTGCGACTGGTATTTAGAGCTCGCCAAAGTGCAAATTCAAAATGGTACAGAGGCTGAAAAACGCGCGACACGCCGCACACTATTACGCGTGCTTGAGACGATTTTACGATTAGCACACCCCATCATGCCATTTATTACCGAAGAGATTTGGCAAACCATTGCGCCAATGACGGGCGTGAATGCGCCCAGCATCATGCTGCAACCATACCCAAAATCGCAGCCCGATAAATTGGACGAGGCCTCAGAAGCGTGGGTCGCACAGCTCAAACAAATGGTAGATACTTGCCGTCGTTTACGCGGTGAAATGAGCATTTCGCCCGCCACACGTGTGCCGTTGATTGCCACAGGTAATGCCGAAACATTAACGGCCTATGCGCCTTATTTAAAAGCCTTGGCTAAACTGGAAGAAGTTGCGATTGTGGCCGAATTGCCTGAGGCGGATGCACCTGTGATGTTGGTGGATGACTTTAAACTCATGTTAAAAGTTGAAATTGACGTTGCAGCAGAGAAAGAGCGTTTAGGCAAAGAAATTGCGCGCTTAGAAAATGAAATCAACAAAGCCAATGGCAAATTAAATAACGAAAGTTTTGTTGCACGGGCGCCCGCCGCTGTGGTGGAACAAGAAAAAGCGCGGGTAGCAGAATTCAGTGCCAGTGTAGATAAACTTAAAAATCAATTCGCAAAGTTGAAGTAGAAGCGAAGCGGAAAATATGACAAATAAAAAAGGCACTAAAGTGCCTTTTTTATTGCTAAAAGATAAGCCATATTTGATACAACCCTTATGAGATGCTCTGGAAGCCTTGTAAATAGAGGCTCGCAGGGCAGCGAATTTCGCTCGGCGTCAAAAGCGCCTATTTTATGAATTAATTTTCGCGCTTTTTGATATAAAAAGTATAGGTGCCGTTATCTGAATCTAACTGTAAAAGCTCATGGCCAGTTTGCACGCAAAATGCATTAAAATCTTTCACAGAACCTGCGTCGGTAGAAATTACTTTTAAAATTTGATGTTCATTTATTTCGCTCAAGCCCTTTTTGCAGCGCAAAATTGGCAGCGGGCAATTTAAGCCTGTTGCATCCACAAGTTTGTCGAACTCCATTATTTGTTTTCCCCTTCTGCTGGTGTCGCGCTATTCTGCGCGATGAGTGGGTAGCCCGCCTTGCCCCAGGCAAGAATGCCGCCCACTAAGTTGTAAACATTTTTACAGCCTTTGCTGGTAATAAAAGCGGCCGCATGCGCTGACCGCACGCCGCTGTGGCAATAAAATACAACCGTTTCAACTTTGGTTAAAGGCTCATATTGCACAGGCAACATGGCTAATGGCACATGAATTGCACCAGGAATAATACCGCGCGCAACTTCATCATCATTACGCACATCCACCAATAACAACGGCTGCTCAGCCATCAGGTTGAATAAGTCTTTTGCTTCAATTTCGTGATAAATGCTCATTTGAACAATCAATTTTAACTAAGTGAAATAATAGCAATTATGTGGCTAGACTGCATTAAAAAGTGTCAGAAGCTAAGCCAAAGAAGTATTTGTAGGTTAAGAGAACTCTTAAAAATACTGGTGGCCGGGGGCAGAATCGAACTGCCGACACGCGGATTTTCAATCCGCTGCTCTACCGACTGAGCTACCCGGCCATCATGCAAACGTCGGTAAATGTTTGCAAGGCGCGAATTATAGCAAACTTCCAAAAAACTTCCAAAGATAATTGCTGAATTATATGAAGTCTTATCGGATGTTATCTTTACGCAGGGTGTCTTTTGGGCGTGCGGTGTACATATTTAGATGAGCACTAATGAATTTGTAGTGTTGCTCATGTAAAATTCGGCTATGAATTTCACCATAACTAAGCCTAACCAAGCCCTCAAAAGTGCGCTTGTTGACAAAATCAACCATAAAACAAAGCCATTAGGGGCATTGGGCATGTTAGAGGCGGTCGCGCTGCAAATTGGACTCATGCAACAATCGCTCGAACCAAAACTCACGCATCCTACAATGCTGGTATTTGCTGGCGATCATGGAATTGTTGAAGCAGGTGTCAGCCCCTATCCTCAAGCCGTCACAGCACAGATGGTTCTTAATTTTTTGCAAGGCGGAGCGGCAATTAACGTATTTACTACCCAAAATAACATTCGGTTACGCGTTGTAGATGCTGGGGTAAACCATCAATTTGCAGATAACGCCAACTTAATCAACGCCAAAATTGCGCCAGGTACGCGTAATTTTTTAGCTGAAGCTGCAATGACAACTTCGCAATGTGAGAGTGCCATAGAAAAAGGTGCAAAAATCGTTGATGCTGAAATAGCCGCAGGTTGCAATGTGTTTGCGTTTGGTGAAATGGGCATTGGTAACACTTCTTCAGCAAGTTGTTTAATGAGCGTGCTGTGCGGTTTGCCTTTAGAGGATTGCGTGGGGCGAGGCACGGGTCTGGATGACGCAGGTTTACATCACAAAACTAATATTTTGGCGCAAGCTATCGCGCATCATGCACTCAATCAAGATGATGCCGAGCAAGTGCTGGCGACATTTGGTGGCTTTGAAATTGCCATGATGGTGGGTGCCATGCTACAGGCAGCGGCGAGTGGTTGTACTTTGTTGATTGATGGGTTTATCACAACCGCAGCGCTGCTGGTTGCGGCCAAATTGCAGCCCAACATATTGCATTATTGCGTGTTTACGCATTGCTCAAATGAGGCCGGACATCAAAAAATGCTCGCATTTTTAAATGTTAAGCCACTACTGAATATAGATTTAAGATTAGGCGAAGGCACAGGCGCGGCCTTAGCTTACCCGCTAGTGAATGCATCGGTGAATTTTTTAAATCAGATGGCTTCGTTTGAATCCGCTAAAGTTTCGCAAAAAACATGATGCGCCAAATGCAAACCCAATGGCGTTACTTTTTAACAGCGGTAATGTTTTTTACACGCGTGCCCGTGCACTTTGAGCAGTTTGTGGCGTCTGATTTAAATCGCGCGACGCGATTTTTCCCACTGGTGGGCATCTTAGTTGGCGCGATTGCCGCATTAGCCTTTTGGATTTTTCAGTTTGTTTTGCCCTCAGAAATAGCCGTAATTTTGAGCATGGTCACTTCAATTTTACTCACCGGTGCTTTTCATGAAGATGGCTTGGCAGATGCAATTGATGGCTTAGGTGGTGGATGGAAGCGTGAGCAAGTGCTCGCTATTATGATGGATTCGCGCATTGGCAGTTATGGTGCAATCGGCTTGGTGATGGTGCTGCTCGCTAAATTTCAGGCCCTGATTCATTTAGATGTGTGGTTGATTCCAATCGTACTAGTTGCAGGTCATGCATTGAGTCGATGGTGCGCTGTCGTGGTAATGGCAACGCAGCACTATGTAAAGGCTGAAGGGAAATCTAAGCCACTTGCCACACAATTATCTTGGCTTGAGTTGGCAATAGCTACTTTTTTTGGATTGGTCCCTTTGTTATTTGTAGGCGTTGCAGGGTTGTTAGCGCTATTGCCAGTGTTTTTTGTCTGGGTTTGGTTCAGTCTGAAAATTAAACGCCGTATCGGCGGATATACCGGTGACTGCCTAGGCGCAATGCAACAGCTCACCGAAGTCACCTTTTATATTGGTTTGCTTGCAAGTTTAAGTGTATTGGTTAGGTTCGTATGAAGCTCACCTTAGTGCGCCACACTACTTTAGATATAGCACCGCATATTTGTTACGGGCAAAGCGATGTTGACGTTTCAGCAAATTTTGACAATGAGCGATTAGCGTTACAGCGCAAACTTGGAGATACGCAGTTTGATGCCATCTACACAAGCCCGCTGCGGCGTTGCCAGCAGTTAGCACGGGCCTTATGTCATCACAATGATTTTGGGTTTACAGCAGACGATATTCTGCATGATCACCGCCTTAAAGAGTTAAATTTTGGCGACTGGGAAATGCAAGCCTGGGATGCGATTCCGCGCGATATGTTTGATGTATGGGCCAATGATTATGCCAATTTGGCGCCACCCAATGGCGAAACATTTTCACAACTTCATGCGCGTGCTAAAGATTTTGTAGATGAAGTAGCAAAAGACGCGCAAAACCAGCATCTATTAGTGATTACCCATGGTGGATTTATTCGTGCGTTAATTGCAGAAGTTTTACAAATGCCACTCAAACGTTTGTTTAGACTGTCTATTAGCCATGCAAGCGTCACCTTACTTGAGTTTAAAGATGATGTGCCAAAAGTGCACTTTATGAATTTATAGTCAAACTTAACCTAAGACGATGTCTCGTAAAAATAACGCACATTCACCCGTTAAGACTAATAGGTGTTGTAATACATTTAAAAATACACGTTAGCTATTGACTACAATAAACTTTTTAACTTATAGTGACTGAATGGACGCCGATTTAAAAGCATTAGAGACTAAGTTAACAGGTTTAATTTCCCTGTGTACGGACCTGCGCAATCAAAATGCGCAGTTACGCCAAGATTTAGACGCCACCTTGCGAGATACCGCAGAGCTAAAAGCAAATATGGCGCAAGCCAGTGAGCGTATAGAAGCGTTGATGGAGACCTTGCCATAGCGGGTAAAAACGGATGAGCGAAAATAAAGGTGTAGATGTCAACATAATGGGCCGTGAATTCACGGTGGCATGTTCTGAAGAAGAACGCCCCGGCTTGATTGAGGCGGTTAATTTTTTAGATAAAAAAATGCGTGATATTCGCGACACGGGTAAAATTGTTGGGGTTGAGCGGATTGCCATTATGGCAGCACTTAATTTGGCACACGAATTACTCAATACAAAAAATGGCACAGTGGATGTGGGAGACATTAAACGCAGAATCAGCCACATGCAAGACCAAATTGATCAGGTTTATGCCACAAAAGAGCTTTTTAGTTAATTCAACTTCACGTTAATACAAACTCCGTTATTGCGCGTAGAATTGTAGTGAGCGTTTTCAGTTTCAAAGTTTGTTCTCTGCGGTGCGGTTTAGGCTAATAATTCCTTGAACTAGTTTATAGCATCGGTTTTAGTCATTCGAGTTGCGGTGTGCGCGCCACATGGTTGGTGTACCTAATGCGCTCTAGGCTGTTACCACTTGAGCCTTTTTGGTTCAGGATGCTGGTCTAGGCCATATCCGTAGAGAACTTCCCTCATTTTAATGTTATTAAATTCATTTTAAGAGTAAAAATGCGTTATTGGCTGATGAAGTCTGAGCCCTCGGACGTTTCTATTGATGATTTAGCGGCGATGCCTAATCAAACGGTTGATTGGTATGGTGTGCGCAATTATCAGGCGCGCAATTTTATGCGTGACCAAATGCAATTGGGTGACGGCGTGCTGTTTTACCACTCCAATTGTGAAACACCAGGCATCGCAGGCATATGCGAGGTGAGCCAGCTCGCTTATCCTGACCGGTTGCAGTTCATCAAAGGCCATCATTACTACGATGAAAAATCTACCCCAGAAAATCCACGTTGGTTGAATGTTGATGTGAAGTTGGTGCAAAAAACGCGGCTTTTAAGCTTGAAAGAAATGCGTGAAACGCCTGAACTTGCCAATTTGCGTATTTTGCAGCGCGGTAACCGTCTATCTATTACGCCAGTTGACCCAAAAGATTGGCAGTTTATTATGGACATATTAAAGCGTTAGTTTTAAACGGTGATTTCAACCGTGACTAAATAAAAAAAAGCCCGCGATTTGATCTGACCCCTAAAAGTTGGACATTAAGCCTGGGTTAAAAATAAGGACTGATTTCTGTATTGCACAGGACTCAGTCCTTTTAATTTTGTCTTAATCCTTTCGTGATTGTAATACCAAATATATTCTTTTAGTTCTGTGATAAAGTCATCTGCATCTGTAAATTTCTTGGTGTAGTAAAACTCTGATTTGAGAATGCCAAAGAAACTCTCCATCGCAGCATTATCTAAACAGTTGCCTTTCCTCGACATGCTTTGAAGCATGCCACGCTGTTTCAATATGGTTTGATAGGTTTTCATTTGATATTGCCAGCCTTGATCACTATGAACGACTGGTTGCTCGTCATGCTTTAACTTCTTGAGTGCTACTTGAATCATATTCGGTATGAGCTGTGCATGCGGACGCTTATCTACAGTAAATGACACAATCTCACGATTAAATAAATCAAGTACAGGCGAAAGATAAACCTTTTGTCCTGCGATATTAAATTCCGTTACATCTGTCACCCACTTCTCATTGGGACGGTTCGCTTCAAACTCACGTGCCAAATAATTTGGCGCAACTGCACCAACCTGTCCGCGATAAGATTGATATTTCTTTACACGTACAATCGATTTAATCTCCAACTCTTTCATCAATCTTAAGACTGTCTTGTGATTCAGGCCATAGCCCATCTGTTTTAATACCAGACAAATACGGCGGTAGCCATAACGTCCTTTATGTTGATGATAGATTTCTTGAATCTTGGATTTCTCCACTGCATAACGTGGTGATGCATCAATAGAATGTTGCCTGTAATAAAACGAACTCTTAGCCATCCCTGTTGCACGTATCAGATTCTGCGCCATATGATGTGGCCTTAATTCAGCAATTATTTCTGCTTGTTCTTTTCTTCCAATTGCTTGCGCTGAATCAAGGCATCGAGCTTTTTTAGATAAGCATGCTCCGTACGTAAAAAACGTACTTCTGCTAATAACTCTTGATGTGTCATTTCTTCCGGAGGCTTCTCTGGATATTGCAGTGGTTTGGACATGACCTCAGGTCGACTTCTACGCTTATTGGAAACATCCATCCTACCGCGTTCGTCAAGCTTTGCCCAGAGAGAAACAGTGGTGAATGCTGGAATGTTAAAGTGCGCAGCAGTTTGTTTAATTGACAGCATATGTATTCGCATATGCGCAACGACTGAGCGTTTGAAATCAAGCGTGTACTTCGCATTAGGCTTCTTCTTTAAAGAATCCTCACCATGATGCTTATATAACGCTACCCACTTACGTACTGCACTATAGTCAACTTGAAACTTCTTAGAAGTGGCACTATATCCACCAAGATCTTGAAGGTAATGCTGAACAACTGTTAGTTTGAATTCATAAGAATATTTAGCCATAAAAAACTGCACCCCAAAAGTTGGACATTAATGTCTAACTTATTGAGGTGCAGTTCAATTTGCTCGGGCTTTTTTATGTGCTGCAATATACCAAGAGTTCTATCTGATTGAAGTCTCTAAACTGCCCATGGCTTTAGGGTAAGTAACCACACCCCAAGGCATGCCTTTTACTTCAATTTGACTGCTTACGGTGAATTGATTAGCATCCACCACCAACACGGCATCTGACTTACCACAGGCTAACAAGATTTGCTGATGGTCTGGTGTAAAACTAAAGTGCCAGCAGCGATTGCCTGTGGTGACTTCTTTCGTTTTAACAAACGTTTTTGCATCAAACACTTCAAGCAACTTGGCTTTGTTACTTGCCACATAGATATTGTTACCTGTCGCATCGTATGCAACGCCGTAGGGTGTTTCACCCGTATCAACAGTGCGTACAAAGTTAAAGTCTTTATCTAATACCATGAATTTGTTGCCGTATTCTAATGTTGCAATGTAGTTGCTGCCATCGGGCGATGCTTTAATGCCGCGTGGCCTGTCGCCGTGTTCGTGTGTGGAGATGGTTTTAAGTAATTCACCTGTTTCAATGTTATGTACAGTCACCGTGTTATCAGCTTCATTGGTGATAATCATCTTGCTACCATCGTTTGAAAACTCAATGCCTTCAGTTTCTGGGCCGCCTGTGATTTCACGTACTTTTTTACCTTGCGCTAAATCAACCACCACAATTTGTGCTGGGATTTTCTCTTCGTCATCGTCGTCATCTTCCTCTTCCTTGGCGCCTGGCTTCGGTGGAGGCCCGCCTTTAGAGCTTGGTTCAGAAGAAATAAAAGCAAAGTTGCTGCGCACGCGCACAAACTCGGGGTTTTTGCCGATTAAGATTTGCTGTAATACTTCACCAGTCGCGGTGTCAATCACTGAAATACTGTCATTGCCACGCGTTGCCACAATCAGTTTTTTACCATCATCAGTAATGCCAATACCACGTGGGCTTTCAGCTTTTACGTCAAATTGCTTAATCACTTTCATTGTGGCGAGGTCAATCACGCTCACGCCTGCATCCTGTGAAGTTACATAAGCAAAACCGCTGGCAGTTACACTATTCGTTGGTGTTGTAGTGTCGGCTGCTTGGTTATTTGTAGCTGAGTCACTACTCGTTTTTGCTTCTTCAGATTTCTCTTTAGTACAGGCGCTTAACCCTGCAATAAGCGCTAAAAGCACTAAACTCAGGCGCGTTTTATGTTGCGTATATTTCATTTAATATCTCCAAAGTGATTGCTACAGTAGTAAGGTCAATTTTTATTGATTTAGTTCAATGCCTTAAGGGGTATTTCCTAGCAAGAAACGTGCTGAAAATAAACTTGAATTTAAACAATGCATTGTAATTTAATGCACCATTTATTGGCTGAATATAACCAATAAATGGTGGTTTTATCCAGCCAATCTATAATGACACTCATCCTAAAAATAATTGATAAGCGGGGTTATTTGTTTCATCCCAGTATGGATACCCTAAGTTGTGTAAAAAATTGAGATATTCATCTTGCTCATTTGGTGGCACTTGCATACCCACCAGCACGCGCCCAAAATCCGCGCCATGATTGCGGTAATGGAATAAACTGATGTTCCAGTCGTGCCCCATCGTATCTAAAAACTTCATGAGAGCGCCTGGTTTTTCAGGGAACTCAAAGCGATACACCACTTCATGCTCAGCTTGCGGGGCGTGACCACCGACTAAGTGGCGTAAATGTAATTTGGCCATTTCGTTATCAGTTAAATCCAACGTAGATAACCCTTGTGCTTGTAACTCTGCCACCAACTTGGCAGATTCTGTTGGGTCTGTAATGGCAATACCCACAAAAATATGGGCATTTTTGGGGTCAGAATAGCGATAGTTGAATTCGGTAATATTGCGGTTACCCAGTAATCGGCAAAAGTTCTTAAACGCACCGGGCTTTTCAGGAATCGTCACAGCTAAAACCGCTTCACGTTTTTCGCCAATCTCGGCGCGCTCGGCCACAAAGCGCAAGCGGTCAAAGTTCATATTGGCACCAGATGCAATACCAATGAGCGTTTTGTTGTGCAGGTTTTCGCGCTCTGCATACTCTTTAAGCCCCGCCAAGGCGAGCGCGCCAGCAGGCTCAAGAATGCTGCGCGTATCTTCAAACACATCTTTAATGGCTGCACAAATCGCATCGTTATCGACCACAATCATTTCATCCACATACTGCTGGCAAAGTTTAAAAGTGTGAACGCCCACTTGTTTAACAGCAGCACCATCGGCAAAAAGTCCTACTTGGTCAAGGATGATGCGCTCGCCTTTTTTTAGCGATTCCGTCATCGCTTCGGCATCTTTGGCTTCTACGCCAATGACTTTGATTTCTGGGCGAACCGCTTTAACATACGCCGCAATGCCTGCTAATAAGCCGCCGCCGCCAACACAGCAAAATATGGCTTCAATGGGTTGCGGGTGTTCGTCTAAAATCTCGAGTGCAATTGTGCCTTGCCCTGCAATCACGTCGGGGTCGTCATAGGGATGCACAAAGGTGAGTTTTTCGGCTTTTTCAAGTTCAAGCGCGTGTACGTAGGCATCTGAATAGCTGTCGCCAAACAACACGACTTCAGCACCACGGTTTTTAACTGCATCTACTTTAATGGCCGGCGTGGTGGTTGGCATTACAATTACCGCGCGGCAGCCTAATTTTTGTGCGCTTAATGCCACACCCTGCGCATGGTTGCCAGCAGAGGCTGCAATCACGCCACGTTTGAGCACATCTTTTGGCAGATGAGCCATTTTGTTATATGCACCGCGAATTTTGAATGAAAACACCGGTTGCATATCTTCGCGCTTGAGCAACACACGGTTGCCAATACGGGCAGAAATATTAGGCTGAAATTCAAGCGGCGTCTTGTTCGCAACGTCGTAAACGCGCGAATGCTCTATTTTTTCCTGATAATTGATGGGTGCGATTGTTGTCATGCGATATTCTTAAAAATGCGTCAGCAGTGTATTATGTTGAATTGACTTACATTATAGAGAATTTGTAGAGGAAAAAGGCAAAATGGCATATACCCAAGACGAATTAAAACAACAAGTGGCACGCGCCGCGGTTGAATACGTAAAAGAAGGCATCATCGGCGTGGGCACAGGCTCAACCGCCAACTTCTTTATTGAAGAGCTTGCAAAAGTAAAACACAAAATAGAAGGTGCAGTGGCCAGCTCAGAAGCTACCGCGCAACGTTTACGTGCGCATGGGATTGAAGTGTTTGATTTAAATAACGTCGATAGCCTAGATATTTATGTAGATGGCGCAGATGAAATTACCGAACACCTGCATATGCTCAAAGGCGGCGGCGGCGCACTCACCCGTGAAAAAATCGTAGCAGCCGTAGCAAAAACCTTTATTTGCATCTGTGATGAAACCAAATATGTGCCCGTATTAGGCAAATTTCCGTTGCCAGTAGAAGTGCTACCAATGGCCCGCAGTTACGTTGCGCGTGAGTTGGTCAAGCTTGGCGGCCAACCATCACTACGTAACTTTACCACCGATAACGGCAACGTGATTTTAGACGTACACGGTTTAAATATTGTTGACCCAATTGCGACTGAGGCAAAAATCAACCAAATCGTTGGCGTCGTCACCAATGGATTATTCGCAGCGCGTCCAGCCAATGTACTATTATTGGCAACTGCTGAGGGTGTAAAAACTTACAAAAAATAAATTGCTAGCTGCTTAAAATTTAAGGTGCGTAACTTGGTAGTTACGCACCTTTTTTATTGCCCAAACAGACCAAAAATCCCCCGAGAGATTTTCGCTGCCCTGCGAGCCTTTATTTACAAGGCTTCCAAAGGAGGTGAAAAGGGTTGTGATGATTTTGTGTTGAAAAAGTAAGTATTTTCACAGACGGATTACGCAATCTAATCCGTCCTATGAGTTCTTAGTTACCCTTCTATTTCGAGTCTTTCATGAAGCTCTTTTAACTCGCTTATGCACCATTTAATGTGCTGTATAATTCCTTGCTTTTCTTCTAGGGATAGCTGTTTAGATGCAATATCTTGCCAATCTAATTTGATTGAATCGCTTAATGATTCAATGTCACGCTTGAATTTTTCTTGTTTTGTCATAAAAATTTCCTTATTTTAAATAAAAATAGGTATACATGTTGTACACCTATTATATTTAGTGAAATTCAATTTTCACTTGTTTACTGTCTATCTTGGTATCCAGTGACATTACCGTCAGCATCATAAATTCTCACTTTATCAGAAACTGGGTAGTCACGTTCCCAAGGTTCAATAGAATCTGCCAATCTTTTTATCCAAAATATATTACAAACAAATCCAAACAGCACAAGAGCAACACTTAGGTTATCATGTCCTGATAACCATAACCAAACACCGCCAACAACTCCAATTAGAGATGGAAAATACGTCCAAATTATATAACCAATATATACAATACCAATAAAAAGCCATAAGAGTAAAATTACGCCAATAACAATTCCAAGTAGTATCAGTAATACGTCCATATAAGCTCAACTTTTCTCAGGCACATACCCACTCGCCGTATCTGCACCTTCACCAAAAAAATACTTCTCGGTTTGTTCGGTCAAATATTTACGCGCAGAAGGGTCGGCCAAGCTTAAACGGTTTTCGTTCACCAGCATGGTTTGCTGTTTTAACCAAGCTGCCCAGGCCTCTTTTGAAACATTTTCAAAAATACGTTTGCCCAACGCGCCAGGGTAGGGAGGAAAATCTAAACCTTCTGCTTCTTTGTCGAGTTTGATACATTTTACGGTGCGTGCCATTGTTGTGCCTTTAGGTGTTCAATAAAACCACTATGATAGCGCAAGCCTTTAAACGGCGCGAGTGCGCATGTTATCATTCGCGAATTAGTTTTTTAATGAAGGCGTGTCATGGAAAGTCCATTTAAAGGTAAAACGGGGTTAAGCCGTTTGATTAATGCGTTTGGTTATTCAGTAGAAGGATTTAAAGCGGCGTTTAAACATGAAGACGCGTTTCGGCAAGAAGTATTTTTGTCGGTTGTGTTGATTCCGCTCGGGCTTTATTTGGGTAAAACAGGCGTTGAAAAGGCTTTGTTGGTATCGGCCGTGTTACTGGTGCTGATTGTGGAGTTGTTTAATTCGGCGATTGAAGCAGCGGTGGATCACACGTCTTTGGAGCGTCACGCACTGGCTAAACGCGCAAAAGACATAGGCAGTGCGGCTGTTTTTGTGGCGTTGGGTATTGTGGTAAGCGTTTGGGGTTTGGTGTTGTTTTTGTAGGAGCGATTTGAAAATCGCTCCTACAATATGTGGCTTATTTAAAAATCGGCACGCAGCCCCAGCAAGACCGAGCGTTCTCCTGCAGGTGAAATATCTTTCAAGAAAGACGTATGTTCACGAATTTCTTGATTGAGCAGATTCTTTGCTTTTGCAAACAGCTCAACATGCACTTTAGTGGGTAATTTATAAGTCACTGTTGCGCTCACATCGGTATAACCATCTGTTTTAAGTTCATTTTCAGCCGTGCGGTTTTGGCTAAATGCATGTAAAACATCAACTCTGGCACCCAGTGCATTTTTTTGATACCGCAAGCCAGCGCCCAAACGCAGCGGCGTTATGCGCGGCAGTGCTTGGCCGTTATCGCGATTGGTTGCGCGCACGTAATCGCCGCGTAGGGTTAAATCCAGATTATCTACCAAGTTGAATTTTCCCTCTGCTTCTAAACCTTTGAAGGTGGCGGCAAACATGCTGAATTGCGCCTCTGGTAAAATGTCTTCTCCTGATAGGTCGGCAACGCCATCACCATCTAAATCATCGGGGTTCAGTTCACCATCGATACCACGCGTATTGCCGCTATCAAGCAAGCCCAAAAAGCGGCTAAAGCGGGTGTAGTAAGCGCCAACACTGAAAGAGTTTTTACCGTCTTTCCAGCGGATTTGTGCATCGATGCCATTAGAGCGCTCTTTGTCAAAATTGGTATTACCTACTTCATATTGCCCGGTGGCCAAGTGTACGCCATCAGCATACAGCTCAAAATAGCTCGGCGCGCGTTCGTTGTGCGATAAATTTGTCGCAAAAGACCAGTTTGGATTAAAGGTATAAAGCCCGCCAAGCGCATAGCTGTAAGGCGTAAAACTGTTATTTTGACCCGCGCCAAACTTGGCATTGGTGCGTGAATCCACATTGACACGCTCCACACGTCCGCCAAAGCTCAGTTTTAATTGATCAATCGGGAGTTCTTCATACAGATAAAGTGCTTTATTTTGCGTATTTACCCCTGGCACAAAGGCTTCATCTCCCAATGCTTCAAAGTCTGTGTTTTGAAACTGAAAGCCGAGCACACCTTCTATATTGCCGATTTTTGCATGGCCAAATTCTAAACTACCTTCAACCCCTTCATTTTTAAAGGTGGTGCCTACTTCACCGTCTTCAATTTCTTGATGTTGATAATCAGTGTAGGCCATGCGCGCTTTTACGCGGTTGATGACATTACCTAAGTCGCGAAACTCGGTCGCCACATCAACGCGGTCACTGCGCATATCTGCGCGTACAGCTTCTTCAGCCACGGTACCGTAATTATTTCTAAATGCAGAGTACGAGGCGCCTAAATAACCGTTATCAAAAATAAACGACGCGCCCAATGCACCGCCTTCACCACTAGCACTACTATTGACCAGCTTACCGCGATTCTCTCGTGGTGTGCCATCGGCACGGCTTTTTCGGCTTGATACAGCATAGCCGTCTATATCCGTATCGCTTGTTTTGCGAGTGTAAGCGTCAGCGTGAATCACCAATGCGCCATAACCGACATCAACCACGCCTGCTAAATTATTTTGGCTTTCAGCGCCGCCAATTGAGCCTTCCACACGGCCAGTAACACCATCAAACGACTCTTTAGGAATACGGTGGTCAATTGCATTGACCACACCGCCAACAGCACTGCCGCCATACAGCAGGGCGGCAGGGCCGCGCACCACATCAATTTGCTCAATAATCAGCGGGTCAATTGTCACTGCGTGGTCAAAACTCAAGCTAGACGCATCCAACACACCAACGCCATTTTGCATAATACGTACCCGTTCAGCATCTAAGCCGCGAATCACCGGACGTGATGCGTTAGGCCCAAAATGCGTGGCCGCCACCCCCGGAATACCATTGAGCGTATCGCCAAGTGTGCTTTCACGGCGATTTGCTAATTCGCGTCCGTTTAAAATTGAAATGGGTATCACCAAAGCGTCAGAACCAACGCCCAGCGGATTACCTGTGACTGAGATGGTGGATAATTCAAAAGCGGTTGTGTCGGTTGGCAAGGGCGCTTCAGCCTTGGCATTTTCAATAAACAGGCAACTAAGCGCCAAAAATAATGTATTCAACGCAAATGCAGGGCGCACTTGCTTTAAGTGATGTTTTTTCATGTGAAAGCCTCAAAAAATAGCAAACCTCGGTCGATTGATTAAAGCACCGAGAAATTTAAAAATTAAATGCTGATGTTTTGAGGCGGGGCGCGGGCTGCGTAAGCCGTTAAAAGAGAGGGTTGAAGATTAAATCGTTTGCTTGAATTGAGTTCAAAGCTTGTTATAAAGTCGTGCAACTCGAAAGCGTGCGGCTGCAAGCCACTGGCGACTTGTGCATAGCTGATACATTGCCCGCATTGCTCGGCTGAGGTGTTTTTATCTTGCTGGCTGTGTTTGGCAGCATCTGAAAAATGGCTGATTTCATGCGTAACAACGCCTATTTGCGTGAAGGCAAATAGAAAAATAAGTAGAAATTGAATGACGATGCGTTGCAACATAGACTTATGTTAACAGCTTAACTAAGCGATATAAACTAAAATAATGCCCTAATAAAATTGCTACCATAGTGATAAAGATAATAAAACAGCGCTAGCAATGGTGGCAAAATGAGGCCGCGAAAAATAAAAATGGACTTTTTAGCGAGTTTGTTGAGGTAATAAGCAGACATCACAATCGCAATGTTGAGAGCAAAAGTAAACCCATAAAAAGGCAGTAATCGCTTAAAGTATGTGCCGAATTTGCATTCACCCTCTAAATCAAGCATGCAAGGCACTTCGCCTAAGAACATGATGCCAATGAGAAATGTTCCAGCATAAAGCGCCAATAAAATAACGATGAAATATTTTTCAGTATCCGATAACGTTTCGTAGTTTGGAGACATTCAATATCCCTTAAAAAATAGTGGTTAGTCTTTAAGCAGATTTTAAAGAATAAAAGGCTAGCTTATGTAAAGCTAGCCTAAAATTAAACACTTTAAATGTTAAGCGGCAAAATTGCTGGCTGCAAAATCCCAATTGGCTAAAGAAGTTAAGAAGGTCTCAACAAATTTAGGGCGTGCGTTGCGGTAATCGATGTAATAAGCGTGTTCCCACACATCAATCGCCAATAGCGCTTTATCACCTGTTGTCAATGGTGTGCCAGCAGCACCCATATTCACAATATCAACTGAACCATCCGCCTTTTTCACTAACCATGTCCAGCCAGAGCCGAAGTTACCAACGGCTGAAGCTTGAAAAGCCTTTTTGAATTCGTCAAAAGAACCCCATTTTTTGTTAATCGCATCAGCCAATGCACCTGTTGGAGCGCCACCGCCATTTGGTTTTAAGCTGCTCCAAAAGAATGTGTGGTTCCACACTTGCGCTGAGTTATTGTAAATACCACCAGAAGATTTTTTGATAATGTCTTCTAGGCTGGCATTTTCAAATTCTGTGCCTTTAATCAAGTTGTTTAAGTTTGTTACGTAGGCTTGGTGATGTTTGCCGTAATGGTATTCAAAGGTTTCTTCTGAAATGTGTGGCACCAAAGCGTTTTTTGCATAAGGTAGAGCGGGTAGGGTGTGTTCCATGATGTTTCCTTTTTGTGAGTCAAAAATTATGTGGCTCTATTTTGCCATAATTTACGCTGAGATAATAGCAGGGTAAATTAGTCAGGTATTTTATTTTTTCTTGGCGCGAGGGTGAGCAGTATCGTAAATTTTGGCCAGATGATGAAAATCCAAGTGCGTGTAAACCTGCGTAGTGCTAATGTTGGCGTGGCCGAGCATTTCTTGAACAGCACGTAAATCTTGGCTAGATTGCAGCACATGGGTAGCAAAGCTATGGCGTAGCAAATGCGGGTGCATGTCAGTGTTAACACCTTGCTTGATGGCCCATTCTTTTACACGATATTGCACAGCACGCGGTGTGATACGCCTTCCTTGCTGCGTTACAAACAGTGCGTTGGGGTTTGCCTCGGCAATTTGAATGCGCGCGCGATGTTGTAGCCAGGTTTGAATGGCATTCATCGAATGGCTGCCCATCGGCACGATGCGCGTTTTATTGCCTTTACCCGTCACCGTTACCGTGCCTTCAGAAAAGTCTAAGCGGTCTGTGTCTAAATTAACGAGTTCTGATAAACGCAAGCCAGAGGAGTAAAACAGTTCCAAAATCGCGTGGTCCCGTGTTTCAAGTAAGCCATCGCCTTGAATGTCAACAAACTGAATCGCCTGGTCAGTGGAGAGCGCTTGTGGCAGTGTTTTAGCAGATTTGGGTGCGCGCAAACCAACGACAGGGTTTTGGGTGAAGCCCTTATGGTGGATGAGGTAGTCAAAAAAACCGCGCCATGCCGACAGCGCGCGCGCAATGGATTTGCTACTTAAGCCACGGCTGTGCAGGGTGGCAATAAAACGCCGAATTTGCGTATTTTGAATATTTGCTAAGTCAGACTCTTGCGCTAACCCTTGTAGCAATTGAATGTCACGGGTGTAACTTTTGAGCGTGTTTGTACTTAAGCCACGCTCAAAAGTTAAATGTTGCAGGTAGTCGTCTAAATGCGGCATTCCTTAGCGGTGCGCACAACTACTCAATATATTGTAGTAGCGACGCGCTGACGAATTCGCCAATGCGCGCTAAGTACATGAGGCCCATGTCTGCTTTAAAGCGCTCGGCATCAGCCGCGCCTAACATTAAAACGCCAAAAGCTTGCTTTTCAGCGCTGTTTTGATATAGCGGGATAAAAGCAAAAGAAGCCAGATGGTCATTGAGCATGCCTTTTGCAGCGTCTGGCAGCGCGCCACAATGCGGCGCGTTGAGCGTTAGCACCCATTCTATAAAAGCCTTATTTTCAGGCGTGAATTCAGTCGGCTGAGGCGAATCAGGGTTAGCCCAAATACGAATAGCTGATTGCGTTACCGCAAAATCGTCTTGCATGCTTTTTGCAATGAGGTTTTGCAGGTTTCCAAAGCCCTGATTTTTTAATAAGTTAACACAAAGCGCATGAATTTTTTCACTGGTTGCGTCGTTTTCTTGAGCGTAGCCAATCAGGCTGGCCAGTTTGACTTCAAGAACGCGAATTTTATCGCGCTGGGCTAATTGTTGACGCTCCGCAAGCGAAATCGCGCCTGCGCCATGCGGGCTGGGCAAGTAGATTTCTGTCAGTAAGCTTGCGTGGTGCTCAAAAAAATGTGGATGGCTACGCAGATAGCTGGTCACTTGGTCGTCAGAAATGCTCTGTTGTTGCGCTGGCGTGTTCAGGTTTTGGTTATCTTGTTGCATGGTCATCCTTCTAAATTGTTGTTACAGCTTCATTTATTACAATGTTAAGCTGCCTGTGAATACGGTCACAGCAGGGCCGGTCATCATCACGGGCGAATTTACGCCTAACCAGGCAATGTGGAGTTCACCACCACGCGCGGTCACGTTAACAGGCGATTGTAATCGCCCTAACTGAATGCCCGTCACAACCGCCGCACAAGCGCCCGTGCCGCAGGCCAGCGTTTCTCCACTGCCACGCTCAAACACGCGCAACTTAATGTGATGCGGGTCAATCACTTGCATAAAACCCGCATTCACACGCTCAGGAAAGCGCGGATGCACTTCAATTTGGCTGCCAAGCGCCACCACTGGCGCTGTTTCAACGTCATCGACAATTTGTACGGCATGTGGATTGCCCATGGAAACCGCAGCGATGGTCAAGTTTTGCTCGCCAACGTTTAGCGTATAACTCGTCGCGATGTTATCTGCAATAAAGGGTATTTCATTTGGCGCAAATTTTGGCGCGCCCATGTTCACAGTCACCAGTCCATTGGCTTCTAGTTTGGGTGTGATGATGCCGCTAGCCGTTTCAACGCTGATTTCTGTTTTGTTAGTTAAGTGTTGGTCAACCACAAAGCGCACAAAACAGCGCGCGCCATTGCCGCATTGTGACACCTCAGAGCCATCGGCGTTAAAAATGCGGTATTTAAAATCGGCAATGGTTGAAGGTTCAACCAATAATAATTGGTCAAAGCCAACCCCAAACTGCCGATGGGCGAGCGATTTAATTTGCGCTGGCGTCAGCGCAACGTTTTGATGTATGGCGTCAATCACCATAAAATCATTGCCAGCGCCCTGCATTTTTGTGAAATTCAAATTCATCCGATTATTATAATTGTAACTGCCAGCGGATAACACTTTATTTACGTGAAGCAGCGCTTGTAGTGTTGGCAACTAAGCGCATTTATTTTTTTAAAATTGCTGAATATTTTCAGCAAAAAAATGGGTTTTATTGTGCTTTTACAAGCCCAACCTTTTTTGATGCTCTGCGAGCCTTTATTTATAAGGCTCGCAGAGCATCAAAATTTTCTCGGACAAAAATTCGATACAAAATGAATGTAAAAACATCACGTTATCAATCCATATCCGTTACAAATTATTGACAAGATTGTTGGTCATAGTCCCTATATATTAGGTAGAATGACTGTCCGATGTTGACCTGATGTTTATCCTTTAGCCTTTAGTGATAAATATCATTTCATTTTTAACTAATATTTTCAGACACGAAAGTTTGAAATTTACCCCAAGGCGCACAAATGAACACTTATCTTTTTACTTCAGAGTCCGTTTCTGAAGGTCATCCAGACAAACTCGCAGACCAAGTATCCGACAGTATTTTAGATGCGATTCTCGCACAAGACCCTACCGCGCGCGTTGCCGCAGAAACGTTAGCCAATACAGGGCTGATCGTTTTAGCGGGTGAAATCACAACAACTGCAAATGTAGATTATATTAAAGTAGCACGCGATGCGATTAAACGCATTGGCTACGACAATACCGAATACGGCATTGATTACAAAGGTTGCGCGGTGTTGGTGGCTTACGATAAGCAATCGCCCGACATTGCACAAGGCGTGGATAACGCCAATGACGACCCGCTAGACCAAGGCGCGGGCGACCAGGGTTTGATGTTCGGCTATGCCGTGAATGAAACACCGCAACTAATGCCTTTGCCGATTTGGTTAAGCCATCGTTTAATGGAGCGCCAAGCGCAATTGCGTAAAGATGGCCGCCTGCCTTGGTTGCGCCCAGATGCAAAATCGCAAGTGACGATTCAGTATGTAGATGGCAAACCGCACAAAATTGATACGGTGCTGGTTTCAACCCAACACGCGCCAGAAATGAGCTTAGAGGCCATTCGCGAAGCGACGATTGAAGAAATCATTAAACCGATGTTGCCAAAAGAGTTGATTAAGGGCGAGATTAAATATTTGGTGAACCCAACTGGCCGCTTTGTTGTGGGCGGCCCACAAGGCGATTGCGGCTTAACTGGCCGTAAGATTATTGTGGATACTTACGGTGGCGCGGCGCCACATGGCGGCGGTGCTTTTTCAGGTAAAGATCCGTCAAAAGTAGACCGTTCAGCAGCCTACGCGGGTCGTTATGTTGCCAAAAACATTGTGGCAGCTGGCTTGGCAGATAAATGCCTGGTGCAGGTTTCTTACGCAATTGGCGTAGCGCAACCCACATCTGTGATGGTAGAAACTTACGGCACGGGTAAAGTGTCGAATGAGGTGCTAACGGCATTGGTGTTAGCGCATTTTGACTTGCGCCCAAAAGGCATTGTTAAAATGCTTGATTTGTTACGCCCGATTTACGCTAAAACGGCAGCTTATGGCCATTTTGGTCGTGATGAGCCTGAGTTTACTTGGGAAGCCACCGACAAAGCGTCTACATTACGCGCAGCTGCGGGATTATAATTTGTAATGTTGAAATTCAATTCGCTATGTTAAGTATTTGCGTAGCGAATTGAAAAAGTAATATAATTCAAACAATTAACCGAGGAACGTTGCGAGGGTTGATGCGCGTAGTCAAAAGCATCGGCCCCTAGGCTCGGTTTTCAAGCCGCCAACTTAGAAGCGTTTGGCAATCTTGTAACGGCGTTCATTTTATTAACCGACTGTTCGGTGAAGTAAAGTGAAACGCCGTTTTGCTTTTTGTACGTCATCAACAGTCACGAAACTTTAAGGATTTAATGATGAACGCTGTGACTAATTTTAACGATTACATTGTTGCTGATATCAATTTAGCGGCTTTTGGCCGCAAAGAAATTGCCATTGCCGAAACGGAAATGCCAGGCTTGATGGCGATTCGCCAAGAGTACGCCAAAGCGCAACCACTCAAAGGCGCGCGTATTACTGGCTCATTACACATGACCATTCAAACAGCAGTGCTGATTGAAACTCTCAAAGATTTAGGCGCCGAAGTACGCTGGGCATCTTGCAATATTTACTCAACGCAAGACCACGCGGCGGCTGCGATTGCGGCTGGCGGTACAGCTGTTTTTGCCATTAAAGGTGAAACGCTGACTGAATATTGGGATTACACCCACCGTATTTTTGAATGGACTGACGGTGGCTACAGCAACATGATTTTGGATGATGGCGGCGATGCGACTTTGTTACTGCACCTCGGCACACGTGCAGAAAAAGATTTATCAGTGATTGCAAAACCAACTTCAGAGGAAGAAATATGTTTGTTTGATGCGATTAAAGCCAAGCTTAAAACTGACCCAACTTGGTATTCAACCCGGTTAGCAAAAATTATTGGCGTGACGGAAGAAACCACTACAGGCGTGCATCGTTTGTATCAAATGCATAAAGAAGGCAAACTCGCTTTCCCGGCCATCAACGTGAACGACTCTGTGACAAAATCAAAATTTGACAACTTATATGGCTGCCGAGAGAGCTTGGTTGATGCAATTAAACGCGCAACCGATGTGATGATTGCAGGAAAAATTGCAGTCGTGGCAGGTTATGGTGATGTGGGTAAAGGCTCTGCGCAGGCGTTGCGTGCGCTTTCTGCTCAAGTGTGGGTGACAGAAATTGACCCAATCTGCGCATTGCAGGCGGCCATGGAAGGCTACCGTGTGGTCACCATGGATTACGCTTCAGCCCATGGCGATATTTTTGTGACGGCAACGGGTAACTATCACGTCATTACACATGACCACATGGCAAAAATGAAAGACCAGGCCATTGTGTGCAACATTGGCCATTTTGATAACGAGATAGATGTAGCAAGCCTTGAAAAATACGAGTGGGACGAAATCAAACCACAAGTAGACCATGTGATTTTCCCTGATGGTAAAAAAATTATCTTGTTGGCAAAAGGCCGTTTGGTGAATTTAGGTTGTGGCACAGGCCACCCAAGTTATGTCATGAGCTCAAGTTTTGCCAATCAAACCATTGCGCAAATCGAGTTGTTTACGCAAACTGACAAATACCCGGTAGGCGTTTATACTTTGCCTAAGCATTTGGATGAAAAAGTCGCCGTTTTGCAATTGAAAAAATTAAATGCACAATTGACGACACTGACTGATGCACAAGCAGATTATATTGGCGTATCTAAATCAGGCCCATATAAACCAGATACTTATCGTTATTAAGTTCAAAAAAGGAGTCGCCACATGAAATTATTATTAGCATGGGTATTAAATGCTTTAGCGCTGTTAGCGGTTGCATATTTAATCCCTGAGATTCATGTGGCGAATTTTATTACCGCGTTAATTGCGGCAGTTTTTATCGGCCTTGCCAATATTCTGATTAAACCTATTTTGACGGTGCTGACACTGCCCATTACTATTATTACGCTCGGGCTTTTTATACTGGTGATCAATGGCTTATTGTTTTATGCCGTTGGTAATTTGTTGCAAGGTTTTGAAGTCACAACCTTTACCGCTGGTATTATTGGTGCCATTGCGTACAGCATCATTTCGTGGCTTTTAAGTGCGCTATTGATTGAAAAAGATTAATCAACGGCTCGCAGGCAATTACATTGAATAAGAATGAAATGAATAACAACATACCCCTCAGTTTTGAGTTTTTTCCGCCAAAAACAGCGGAAGGCATCGATAAGCTCCGTGAAACACGCCAACAGCTTGCTAAATTTGACCCTGAATTTTTTTCAGTCACCTTTGGTGCAGGCGGCTCAACACGTGACAGAACCATGGATACCGTGCTGGAAATTCAGGCCGAAGGCTTTTCTGCAGCGCCGCATATTTCGTGCATCTCATCGAGTAAATCTGAAATTCGAGAATTGTTGCACGCCTACCAGTCGCATGGCATCAAGCGTCTTGTCACATTGCGCGGCGACGTACCTTCAGGTGAAGTCAGCAGTGGCGATTTTCGCTATGCGCTTGAATTGGTAGAGTTTATTCGTGCTGAAACAGGCAACTATTTTCATATAGAAGTGGCTGCTTACCCGGAGTTTCACCCAGAAGCGCGTAGCCCGGCCGCTGATTTGTTGAACTTAAAACGCAAAGTGGAGGCAGGTGCCAATTCTGCCATTACGC
Organism: Pseudomonadota bacterium; assembly: GCA_029569495.1. Classification (GTDB taxonomy): domain Bacteria; phylum Pseudomonadota; class Gammaproteobacteria; order Burkholderiales; family Methylophilaceae; genus Methylotenera. Next base: position 40,075 of record JAKQTB010000011.1, read on the forward strand.
AATATTTTTACAATGCAGACGCCTATTTTCGCTTTATTGACCAATGTGCAACCGCTAATATCAATGTACCGGTAGTGCCTGGCATTATGCCGATTTATAACATTACACAGCTAGCGCGCTTTTCTAGCGTGTGCGGTGCTGAGATTCCGCGCTGGTTAAAAATGCGGTTGGAAGAATACGGAGATGACTTGCAGTCATTACGTGCTTTCGGCATTGATGTGGTGAGCGAGTTGTGTGCGCATTTGCTTGAAAGCGGCGTGCCAAGCTTGCATTTTTATACGCTCAATCAAGCGGGCATCATCAGTAATATTATTGAAAATATCCGCGCAGAATAACGGATTTTTGCGTAGTAAATTGCATGGTTAAAACAACCCTCAAATAAGCACATTTTCACCCGAGAAAAAATATATGCCCTGCAAGCCTTTATTTATAAGGCTTGCAGGGCATCGAAAAAGGTTGGCGAATTATTTAGCCTTTTTTTTGGTTTATTTAGGGCTTAAACTTCGGTAGACATTTGCGAAAAAATTCGCACGCTGAAAGCTATTAATGCAGGGTTGGTTTTTGCTTACTCATCAAAACATCTTCAATAAATAAGTAATCTTTGGTGTGGTCTTTGCCCGATTGGCCAGCGCCCCAGGTGGTCATAAGCACAATCCAGCGAATCTCATCAACGCTGATTTCAGCCTGCGGTAAATGCATGGCTAACTCAAGAATAATTTCGCGCTGTGCAGAATTTAAAATATTGGCCTGCTCTAAAAACAAAATAAAGCCGATACTTTCTAAGGTGACTTTTTTAAGCTCATCCTCGGTAAAAATACGTGTGCTGGTAAATTTGGGCGGTTGAAAAATATCAGGTTGGCTCGTTTTGCGCTCAAGCTGATTAAACCAATGAAACGCACCATTGATGTCTTGCTCATCAAACCCAGCAGCAACCAGCTCTTTTGAAAGTGTATATTCGTCTGGCCTGGCATGCGTATCAATGTAGTTTTCAAACATATATACTAATACTTCAAACATTGTCTTTTATCACCCAAAATCATTATTTAATTACTTGCGTGTAGCGTGCATGGATATTAGCTTAATGAAGCGCGGCAAGTTCAAATTGCCAACATCTACACTGCGTGAAGCGCGGTTTTAATTAGACAATGCGTTGAAAATTTCCACCCGCAATGCTCGCCACACTTCCTTCTAATTCCAATAGCATAAGCATGGAGGAAACCTCACTGACGGTCAAGTCACTCAAATGGACTAAGCGGTCAAGGGCAATGGGTTCAAAGCCCATTAAATCAAGTAAAGTTTGGTGGCTGCCAGTTTGTGTGTTTGCCGCATTATCATGGTTGGCAGTAGTGCTGATTTGGCTGTTAAGCTGGCGAGATAAGCCCAGCTCTTCAACAATATCCTGTAAATCATCTACCAGTTTAGCGCCTTGTTTGATGAGTTGATGGCAGCCTTTAGACATGGGTGAGTGAATAGAACCGGGAATGGCAAACACTTCACGTCCTTGCTCGCCTGCGAGCCGTGCGGTAATTTGTGAGCCGCTTTGCAGATTAGCTTCAACCACCAAACAACCCAAACTCAAGCCGCTGATAATGCGATTGCGCTTTGGAAAATTTTGCGGCTTAGATGGTGTGCCCAAGGCAAATTCAGAAATAATCAAACCATGCTCAACAATATGATGCGCCAAATCACGATGTTTGGCAGGGTAGACAATATCAAGCCCTGTACCCACCACCGCAATGGTCGCACCATTTGCCTTGAGCGCACCACGGTGGGCCGCGCCATCAATACCAAGTGCCAAGCCACTCACCACACATAAACCGTGGTGACATAGCCCTTCAGCAAAGGCTTCAGCATTTTTTTCGCCCTGCACAGAAGCGTTGCGGCTACCCACAATGGCAATGCTCGGTTGGTTGAGTAAAGCAAGATTGCCTTTAGCGTATAAATACGGTGGCGGGTCGTTGATTTCAAGTAAAAGTTGAGGGTATTGCGCATCCGCAAGCGTAACCAGATGATTGTTGGCTTGCATCAGCCAATTTTGTGAAGTTTTCAGGCTGTCTTCATTGAAATCTTGTTTGATACTAAGCGCGATTTTTTCTGAGACGATCGCTGTCAGTTGCTTAAAAGTTGCAGAAAATACATTGGCTGGGCTGCCAAACTCTTTTAACAACTGACAAAAAGTTTGTGAACCAATACCCTCAATACTGCTTAAACGAATCCACAGCGTTTTTTCTGCAATCTCTTCGCCGCTGTACATTCTTTAGATTATTTAAGGGGTAGTAACAGCGTCTAGCTCATAAACAGGTTCTGATGCCTGCATCACCAGCGCGTATGACACGCGGTCAAACACACGGAACACCATGAGCAAGCCAACGCGTTCATCAGGTAACTTCACCATGCCAGGTTCGAGCACAATCTTGCCGCTTGGGTCTACAGGTTCTTTTTCAAAATTGACAATTTTTTTGCCGTCAGGGCCAGTGGTCACATCAAAATTAAGTTCCTTTAACTTGGGTTTTGATGGCGCGTTTTTGTTTTTTTGATACTCAGGGTCTTTAATCACGCGGCCATAACGATTAATTGCCAGCACATGCCCAACTTCAACGCCATCTGTACTGCCGCGGTTGAGGCTGACGATGCTTTGTGGGCCGCCCTCAGCCACGCCGCCATAAATATGCATGATGCGGCCAGTAATCAATGACTCTGGTGCGCGGGGAACAAAGTTGGTGGTCACTTCATCACCACTCACCACTAACCGGTCTTTGGTGAAAATTTCTTCTTTTGCTTTTGTAATGTCTGCACTGGCTGGTTCGCCATATTTAGTAATTCTTGCGTTACCCAAGTAGTTTGCTTCAATGCCTAATACTTCTTTGGTGTCAGGGTCAACTAAGTTTTTACCCGGACGATACACAAACCAATCAAGGCCGTCGCCTTCATTCAGGTCATTAATGTAGACACGTGTGCCGGGACTTAACACCACGCGGTTGTCTTGGGCACCAATAATTCTGGGAGAAGTGGCCAGTTGGTCTTTTTCAATCACCAAAGGTTGATTTAAAAATGGGCTGATAACACTGAGCGGAATGGTTGAAATGGCTTCTTTATCGAGCGGTTCTTCCACGGCCCCCGGTTGCAGGGTGACGGTTTCACGTAATAAGCGCAATCTCGGGTTTTTACCGCTACGGTCAAGTACGACGACATCGCCAGGGTAAATAAGATGTGGGTTTTTGATTTCAGCGCGATTAAATTGCCAAACTTTTGGCCACAGCCAAGGGTCTTTCAGAAACTTGCCTGAAATGCCCCACAGGGTGTCACCTTTTTTAACGACATGTCGGTCTGGATGATTGTTATTTAATTGAACTTCCTGCGCATTCGCAGTCAAGCTTATGCAACAAAACATGAGCAGCGTTATAATATGACGAAACATACTGAAGACCTCAGTCGAAAATGCATTAAAAATAGGCGGTAAAAACACATGAACAAACCGCGAAACTACGTTAAATTTATCACGTAATCCTTTAAACAATCAAGCTTTTTTAAAAAATGCCTTGATTTTTTTGAACAAATTTACACTTTTTATCAAAATAAAGACACTTTATGGCAGTTTTAAATATTTTAAATTATCCAGATCCGCGGCTGCACACGGTTGCCAAGCCTGTGAAAGAAGTGGATGCGAATATTCGGCGTTTAATTAATGATATGACTGAGACCATGTACGCAGCGCCCGGTATTGGCTTGGCAGCTACGCAAGTAAATCAGCATATCCAGTTGTTGATTATCGACACCAGCGAAACCAAAGACGCGTTGCAGGTATTTATCAATCCAAAAATCATCGAAAAAAACGGTGAACGTGCCTTTGAAGAAGGCTGTTTGTCTGTGCCTGGTGTATATGAAAGTGTGACAAGAGCTGAAACCGTTAAAGTTGAAGCCTTAAACCGCCACGGTGAAAAATTCACTCTTCATGCTGAAGGGCTATTAAGTGTGTGTATTCAGCACGAAATGGACCATCTGTTGGGTAAGGTGTTTGTTGAATATTTGTCACCGCTAAAACGCAGTCGCATCAAAAACAAAATGCTTAAATTAAGCCGTCAAAAATAACAACCCAAAAGGCGCAACCATTGAAGATTATATTTGCAGGCACTCCAGAGTTTGCCGTCCCAGCGCTTGCAGCGCTAATAGCGGCTGGGCACGAAATAGTGATGGTGCTCACCCAGCCAGACCGCCCCGCAGGGCGCGGCATGAAGTTGCAAGCAAGCCCTGTTAAGCAATTAGCTTTGCAACATCAGTTGCATGTTTTTCAGCCAGAAAGCTTAAAGCCCGCAGACGTGCAGGCGCAAATTGCTGCCACAGGGGCTGATGTCATGATTGTGGCTGCATATGGGCTGATTATTCCAACGTCCGTATTGCACATGCCCAAAAAGGGTTGCTATAACATTCACGCCTCACTTTTACCACGTTGGCGCGGCGCGGCACCGATTCATCGCGCACTGCTGGCGGGGGACCATGAAACAGGTGTGACCATTATGGAAGTTGTACCCGCGTTAGACGCAGGCGCGATGGTCAGCAAAGGTGTAATTCCGATTACAGAAAGCGACACCACCCAAACGTTGCACGATGCATTAGCACAGCTTGGCGCTGAGTTAATGGGTCAAGCCATGCAAAAATTAGCTGAAGATGGCGCGCTACCCAGCACACCGCAAGATGAGCGATTGGTCACTTACGCGCACAAGCTTGAAAAATCCGAAGCGGCCATTGATTGGCGTAAATCTGCGGTTGAAATTTCACGGCAAGTGCGCGGATTTAACCCTTTTCCTGTTGCTACCGCGCATTTGCGCGGAATGACATGTCGAATCTGGTTTGCAAATGCCGCAGCAGGCGATGGCGCGATTGGTGAAATACGCAACCTAGGCGAAACAATTAGCGTGGCATGCGGGCAAGGCGTTTTGCACATTTACGAGCTACAAATGCCGGGCGGCAAGCGCCAAAGTGCTAAAGTGTTTGCGCAATCGCAGCAACTCAAGGCGGGGGAATTTTTTAGTTAAACTTTGTAATCTCAGCTGATTTTTTCTTGAATTTTTTGGCATTAAGCAGCATATTAGATAAGCACGTTTTTTAAAAGAATCAGGAGATGCTTATGTTAGGCAATTGGATTAAAACTTTTGTACTCATGGCAGCCATCACCGCATTGTTTGGTGTGGTTGGTGCGGCATTAGGTGGCCAGGCGGGCATGCTGTTGGCATTGTTGTTTGCGGCGGCCATGAATGTATATGCCTATTGGTTTTCAGACAAAGCGGTGCTCAAAATGTATGGCGCACAAGAAGTTTCAGCAGAAAACAATTATGGCGATGGTCAATTTACCAAGTACTACCATATGGTGAAGGAACTGGCTGAAAACGCCCAATTACCAATGCCAAAAGTCTATGTGATGAACGAAACGCAGCCTAACGCCTTTGCAACAGGCCGCAATCCTGAACACGCTGCGGTTGCAGCAACGGTGGGCATCATGCGGGCTTTAAGTGAGCGCGAGTTACGCGGTGTGATGGCGCATGAACTTGCACACATTAAACATCGCGATACATTAATTTCAACCATTTCTGCCACCGTTGCGGGGGCGATTTCTTCACTTGCACAATTCGGTATGTTTTTTGGCGGCGCTAGAGGCGGTGATGGCGAGCGTAGCGGCAGCCCCATTGTAAGTATGTTGATGATGTTTTTGGCGCCAATGGCGGCCTCGCTTATTCAAATGGCGATTTCGAGAAGCCGTGAGTTTGAGGCTGACCGTGGCGGCGCAGAAATCAGTAAAGACCCGCAAGCGTTAGCCAGTGCTTTAGAGAAAATTCACAATTACGCACATCAAATTACCAATCAAACGGCAGAAGCACACCCCGAAACCGGGCAGATGATGATTATCAACCCATTATCAGGGGTGTCATTTGATAGTTTATTCAGTACGCACCCCAAAACCGAAGAGCGGGTAGCAAAGCTAAGAGCCATGGCAAATCATTTTTAATGCATTTGTGCTGAACAAGTGCATATTTTTTGTTGAATATTGCAGCAAAAAATACTAACAAGATTTAGCTAAAATACGTGGTTTTTGGCCTTAATTAACTTGCAACCTTTTACGCTGCCCTGCGAGCCTTATAAATAAAGGCTCGCAGGGCAGCGTTTTTCTCTCGCAGTATGCAAGGTTAATTTTAATCAATTTTTAGGGTGTGAATAGCCGTGATGCGCGCGATATTTTTATGCCGCTAGAAGTGTGGTTATCAAGTAAAATTCATGCTTAAAATTATCATGCCACTTCTAGAAAGTTTTCTTTGTATATTTCACAACAAATTGCTGCAAATTCGGTAAATCAAGTGTTGTCCGGGCGCAATCTTACGCTCGCGCTACCAGCAGCCCTGGCGGTTTTTCCTAATGCCACGCCACAGCAACGCGGTGCGGCGCAGGATTTAAGTTACGGCACCTTGCGTTTTTATGGGGAGATTTCAGCGTATCTCTCGCAGCTGTTAGAAAAACCATTGACCGATAATCGCATTGATGCGCTGTTGTTGGTGGCGATTTATCAATTGTTGCACGACAAAGCCGATGCGTTTACGGTGGTGAATCAGGCCGTGCAAGCAGTCAGCCAGTTAAAAAAGCCAGCAGCAAAACATTGGGCGAAAGGGTTGGTCAATGCGATTTTGCGTAATTTTTTACGCCAAAAAGACCATTTGGCAAAACAATTAACCACCAGTGAAGTGGCCACTTACTCTTATCCACAGTGGTGGATTAACAAGCTTAAACTACAATATCCAGACCATTGGCAAACAATGCTCACAGCAGGCAATCAGCATCCGCCCATGACGCTGCGCGTGAATACACAAAAAATCAATATGGATGATTATGTGCAGTTGTTAGTGCGCCAAAACTTAGATGCAAGTGCTATCGGCGCGCAAGCGGTGATTTTAACCAAGCCGCAAACAGTAGAAAAAGTGCCGGGATTTACCGATGGTATTGTTTCGGTGCAAGATTATGGCGCGCAACTGGCGGGTCATCTACTTGATGCAAAGCCCAATATGCGGGTGTTGGATGCCTGCTGCGCACCAGGCGGAAAAACCGGACATGTACTAGAATTGGTAGACGTGAAAATGACAGCGCTAGATAGTGACGAAGCGCGCCTAGAACGCGTGCAAAGCAATTTAAATCGGCTCAATCTGCAAGCTGATTTACGTGTGGGTGATGCCGCATCAACAGACTGGTGGGATGGTATTGCCTTTGACAGAATTTTAGCCGACGTACCTTGCAGTGCGTCGGGCATCGTGCGGCGCCATGTGGATATTAAATGGTTGCGGCGTGAGGCAGATATCGCCTCTTTTTCGGCACAACAGGCCAAAATTCTGGCCAACTTATGGCAGATGTTGGCAAAGGGTGGTAAATTACTTTATGTAACCTGTTCTGTCTTTAATGAAGAAAATCAACAACAAGTGAATCAATTTCTACAGCAAAACGCCAATGCCATCCAACTGCCTTTTGTTTTACCAGCGCAGTATCCGCAGGCAGGTATGGTGCAGATGAATGGTCAGTTAATTCCAAACAATGCTCACGATGGTTTTTTCTATGCGCTTCTACAAAAAAATTAAGCAACTTTTGTTTTTTTTCATGTGTGCGCTGATGGCGCAAAGTGCATATGCAAATAGTACAAGTTTAACGATTCGAACGGCCGAGCTTGTTGCCGTGGATGATGGGTATGTTTTAAATGCCGATGTGGACATGAAATTTAGTGCAAAAGTCGAAGAAGCCATCAGCAAAGGCTTTGTATTGAATTTTTTGGTGGAGTTTCAACTCGCTAAGCCCAGAAAATATTGGTTTGACGATGAAGTCGTCACGGTAGTCCATGCGCTTGCACTGAGCTATCATGCGCTTTCGCGACAGTATTTAGTGACGCGTGGTGATCAGCAAAAAGCGTTTGTTCGGCTAGATGAAGCGCTGGATGATTTGTCAGATATCAGTGGCCTAAAAGTGTTAAAAAAATCTGAAGTTGACCTCGATGAAGCTTATAAAGCCGCGATATTGATGCGGCTGGACACCAAAAAACTGCCGCAAGCCTTGCAGGGGGTAGCCAATGACGGGGATTGGGGAATGCGCTCGCAGCGCTTTGAGTGGGCACCAAATTTTACCCATCATCCTGCCAAAACTGAAATCAAGCTCGAGCTAGCGAAATAGACCTGAAGAAATGAAACCGGTGAAATGAAATCCAGACCATGAAATCCACATCATGAAATATGTCGCATTCATCAGCACGGTATTAGGCGCATTTTTGCTGTACTTGCTTTCAAACGCAAGTGCTAATACGGCTGCCTCGGGCGCCTATTACACACTGCTGGTGACACTCAATATTGTTTTGGCCATTTTTTTAGTGCTGGTGATTGGCTACCAAATTTGGCGAATATCCCGGCAAATTCGTAAGCGTGTTGTCGGTAGCCGCTTTACCCTGCGTTTGCTCACTAGTTTTGCCATGATGGCATTGATACCGGGCCTGATTGTGTATTTAGTCTCGGTGAATTTTTTAACGCGTTCAATTGAATCCTGGTTTAATGTAAAAGTAGAAGCAGCCCTTGAAGGTGGCTTGAACTTGGGTCGCACCGCCCTAGACATTATGCTGGCAGACTTAAAAGAAAAAGGGGAAAGTATGGCGATAAGTCTTGCTTTTCAGCCTGATAAAGCCCGCTCCATTTTAAATGATCTGCGTGAAAAAAGCGGTATTGAGGATGTGACTTTGCTCACGGTACAAGGCAGAATTTTAGAGGTTTCCAGCAGTGATTCTGCGACTTTTTTACCTGAATTACCAAGTGTTGTACAACTGCGGGCAGCACAAAAACATACGGTTAGCAGTGTAGAGCCCATCGGCAACAAAGGCCTTTATCTGCGCGTACTTACTCCGGTGAGCGGACAAACACTGGTGGGCGATAAGCATATTTTACAGTTATTGCAGCCCGTGCCAAAGCAGCTCGCCACCACGGCGGAAAGTGTGCAAGATGTGTATCAGGATTATCAGCAACTATCGTTTAGCCGCGCGTCACTCAGAGAAGTATTTGCGCTTACGCTGACTTTAGTGATGATGCTTGCCATGTTGGGTGCGGTATCAATTGCCTTTGTACTCAGCCGCCGATTATCGACACCGCTGACTGTGCTGGCAGAGGGCACCAAAGCGATTGCCAGCGGAGACTACAGTACCGTTTTACCCGCACATGGTAAAGATGAGCTTGGCGTATTAGTGCAATCATTCAACAGCATGACGCAACAACTGGGTGACGCAACAAAAGCGGCTGACAGTAACCGTGCCCGCGTAGAGGCGGCACGGCGTTACCTCGAGACGATACTCGCACACTTGTCTTCTGGCGTGCTGGCCCTTAATCAGCATGGCGAATTGCGTACATTTAATGAAGCTGCGATGCATATTTTAGACGTGCCGCTTGCACCCTATGTGGGGTTTACGCCCGATAGAATTATTGAAAAACAGCCACGGCTAGCCATTTTCTTTCAAGAAATTGCGGCCGACCTTCAACAAGATAAAATAAGCGCTGACATGGCGATTAACGAACCTGAACTCAGCAAAAACACCACGAACCATCAGCCGCAAAAAGATGAAAAACAAACGCAGATTGAGCTTTTGAATGCGCATGGCAAGCAAATTTTAACCTTGCGCGGCACGCCATTGCCCGATGGCGGCTATGTGGTCGTGTTTGATGATGCCACGACCATGGTGCAGGCCCAGCGCGATGCAGCGTGGGGAGAAGTCGCGCGCCGTCTCGCGCACGAAATTAAAAATCCGCTCACGCCAATACAGCTTTCTGCCGAGCGCATGGCGCATAAGTTGCAAAATAAATTAGAAGGTGCAGACGCACAAATGCTAAAGCGGTCAACGGAAACCATTGTCAACCAAGTGGATGCAATGAAAAAAATGGTGAATGAATTCAGTGAGTATGCGCGTGCGCCTGCACCAAAAATGCAGCCTTTAAATTTGAATCAGTTGATAGAAGAAGTGGTTTCTTTTTATGAGTTACCAAAAATTAAAGTACTGCTATCACTTGAAAAGCAAGCCTGTGATATTCAAGGGGATAGCACCATGCTTCGCCAAGTGATTCATAATTTATTGCAGAATGCGCAAGATGCGATGACCAACCATCCACATACAATGCCGCCCACTGCGCAAATTAAAGTGACAACCCATATTGAAGGTAATATGCTGCAATTACGCGTGGAAGATAACGGCGCAGGCTTTCCTGCGGAGATGCTTTTGCATGCGTTTGAACCCTATATGACCACAAAACCGCATGGTACGGGTTTGGGGCTGGCGATTGTTAAAAAAATCGTTGAAGAACACAAAGGTAGTATTAAAATTGAAAACATCAAACCAAAAGTGGCGCATGATACGCATGATGATAAGGTAGAGCCTATTTCTAATAACAGCCAAACAGGTGCCGTCGTGACCATCAGCATCCCGCTTTTGAAGCATCATGTTGGTAGCCGTTTACAATGACAACGCACTGGGATTAAAAATTAACGTATTGATTTGAAAACAGCTAAAGACAATAATAGAAGGCAACGATAGAAGACAACAATGGCATCAAAAAACATATTAGTCGTCGATGACGAAATTGGCATTCGCGAATTATTGCGCGACATTTTGCAAGATGAAGGCTACCAAGTGCAACTCGCCGAAAATGCTGCCTCTGCCCGCGCCATACGCCTACAAGAGCGCCCAGATATTGTATTGCTGGATATTTGGATGCCTGATTGCGATGGCATCACACTCTTAAAAGAATGGGCAAACAACAGTTTGTTGACCATGCCAGTAGTCATGATGTCCGGGCACGGCACCATTGATACTGCGGTTGAAGCCACGCGCATTGGCGCTTTTGATTTTTTAGAAAAGCCTATTGCCCTGCAAAAACTACTCAAAACGGTAGAATCTGCGCTCAAGCACAGTGAGCAGTTACCGAAATCTGAAATGAATTTGAGTAGCCTGGGTAAAAGCCCGATTATTAGTGCGCTAAAAGAGCGGTTAGATAAAATTGCCATGAGTGTGAGTCCAAGCCCAATGTTGCTCATTGGCCCGAAAGGTTGCGGTGCTGAGTTATGCGCACGCTATTTGCACCAGCCCGGAAGTCCTTGGCTACAACTTACTGAATTTAATCAGCTAGCCACAGCACCCATTGAGATTTTAGAAGCCACACGTGACGGTGTAGTGTTTATCAGTGAAGTGGCCGAGCTCAACAAAATTGAGCAAAAAGGCCTGTTATTGCTGATAACCAAAGCAGAAAAATACAGCACACGCGTGGTGTGCGGCACTAGCGAAAACTTGCCAAAACTTCAGGCTGAATCGCTGTTTGACCATAATTTATTGCAGCTACTTTCAGCGGTGTCGCTACGCGTTCCTGCTTTGGATGAACACAAAGAAGATATTCCTGATTTGGTGGTGGCAATCGCCAATTTACAACTTGAATTGGCCGACGTTGAATACCGAGAGTTTGATGTCGCTGCACTCAATGCGCTACGCAATGCTGATTGGCCCGGTGATTTGGCGCAGTTAGATGCCGTGATTCGCAACCTGATTCAAACTAGTCTAGGTGAAAAAATTACGCTGGAAGACGTTAAAAGGGTGTTGACGCAATTTGAGCATCCCAAAGCCCTACCTGAAGAACAGCCATCTGATGCAACTGCGGTCAATCTTTTGGTAACCAACAACGCCTCTGTCACGCAGGATAAGAATGAAGCAAAAGCCGCTGAAAACCAAACATGGCAACCCAATTTCAATCAGCCGCTACGTGAAGCGCGTGATGAGTTTGAGCGAATGTATATTCAGTATCACATGAAAAAAGTGAGCAACAACATGAGCAAGCTGGCAGAAATTGCTGGTTTGGAGCGCACGCACTTGTACCGCAAACTCAAGCAATTGAGCATAAAAATTAAAAATTAGCACGGTAAAATATTGTGCTAAATTGCCTTTAAAAACCTCATTTTTAAGCCCAACCTTTTTCGATGCTCTGCAAGCCTTATAAACAAAGGCTTGCAGAGCATTTATTTTTTCTCGTAAGTTTTTTGTGCGAGAAAAAAGACTTTTTTATGATGAAGCCTGCAACGCCAAAATGACAGGCGTATGGTCTGATGGGCGCTCTAATTTGCGCGGATTTTTATCAATATAAGCCGCAGTGCATTTTGCCTTGAGCGCATCGCTTACTAAAATATGGTCAATCCGCATTCCGAAATTGCGTCTAAACCCCATCATACGATAATCCCACCAACTAAAGCTTTTTTCGGGTTGCTCAAATAGCCTAAAGCTGTCATGCAAGCCTAAAGCAATTAGTTGTTGAAAAGCCTCACGTTCAGGCGGTGAAACCAACACTTGCCCCACCCAAGCAGCTGGGTCATGGCAATCACGGTCTTCAGGCGCAATGTTGTAATCGCCCAGCAATACTAAATTCGGATATTTTTTTAGCTCATCCGCAAGCCAAGCATTGAGCGCCTTTAGCCAACGCATTTTATATGCGTATTTATCAGAATCCACCGCTTGGCCATTCACTACGTAAACGCACACCACGCGCACCCCGTTAATGGTGGCAGAGATCACGCGCTTTTGTTCATCCTCAAAATTGGCAATGCCATATTCAACATCGCTCATGGCATGCTTACTTAAAATCGCCACGCCGTTATAAGTTTTTTGCCCGCTGTGAATCGCGTGGTAACCCGCCGCTTTCAAGTTATCGTACGGAAACTTACTGTCTTCTTGCTTGGTTTCTTGCAGGCAAAGCACATCAATCGGGTTGTCGCGCAGCCAATCCAGCACGTGTGGCAGGCGCACGTTGAGTGAATTCACATTCCAAGTAGCGAGTTTCACGGTGAATTTCCTAGAAAAATTTAAGCCATTTTAGCACGCTAAAAAGTTAGCGCGGCTTTAACAACCACACATGCTCGGTGGCTGGATGTTGACCTTTTAAGCCATCGGGTATCGTCTCACTTGCTAACAAATTAACATCGTAAGCGGCTTGGTAATGCTGCAATACTTCACGCGCGCAGATTGAAAAAGGCGGCCCCGCATGCACGGCTTGGTCATACTCAAAGCAAATCAGCAATTGCGGCGCATGGTTGGTGAGCGTCATTAAATGCGCGCTATATTGCTGGCGTATCTGATCAGGCAAAGCCACCAAAGCTGCACGGTCATAAATGGCATCCACATTGCCCAGCATGGCAGCGCTCACGTTAAAAATATCACCCACAAAAATATCTATATTGGGTGCGCTGTAAAGCGTGATTTCACCTATTTGTTGAATGGCAGGTTTAAGTTGCAATTGCGCAAATAAAGCCTCAATCGCAATCTCGCTTAATTCTGCTCCAGCCACTTTATAACCTTGTGAAAGCAACCAAGCAATATCCAATGTTTTACCACAAAGCGGTAAAAAAATGCGTGCGCCTTGCTTTAGATGGAGCGCGGTTAAGTGTTTAACCAGAAATGGATTAGCCTCAGGCAAATGAAAACCAATTTGATTTTCTTGCCACCTTTGATGCCAAAAGTCGTGGTGCATATAGACTACAGTTTAGG
>JAKQTB010000045.1 GCA_029569495.1 Pseudomonadota bacterium
CAGAATCAATTGGCTGCTACCTGTGAGCATTCCAGTGAACAAGTCACAAAAGCGTCTAGTTCTAATGTGAGAAATATGTGTATGAAGCAACAAGATAATAATTTCCGTGCGAGTGTTTTCGGTGTAATGCGTATGCGTGCCGTGGTGATTGCCATCACGAGTGTCTTAACAGCAAACGTAGCATATGCAGATGATGAAGTGCGTTTTGATGGGTTGGCTGGTAGCAGTGCTACCAGTGAAGTTTCACATCTTGTTAATCCACAAACCCCTGAAACTGACCCAGATGTAAAACAGCCATTAAGTCATTTTGCAGGGACGAGCCAAAACGGTGCTGTTGATTACAAAGCCAATGAGGCGGTAGGTAAAATTGCCGTTGAAATTGATAAAGATGGGTTACCTGCTGACGGACAAAGTGCGGTAGAAGTGACCGTAAAACTATCTGATTTGAACGCACAGAATCTTGAAGGTGTTGCTTATATTACGGTTGAAACCAGCGGTGGCCGCGTATTGTTGCCGGGACAAAGCACCGATGAGCTAGGCCCAGAGGGTGGCGATTTAGATAAAGTAACGCCTGGCACACAAGTGAAAGTAGAAAATGGCTTGGCGACATTTAAGTTGCTAGCACCTGCCGAGCCGCAAGATGTGAATGTGCGTATTACAGCCGGTAATGTAAGTGCTGCCGGTACGGTGAGTTTTGTGCCTGAGCTGCGCGAGATGGTTGCTGCCGGCTTGATTGAGGGCATTATTAGCAAACGTAATATTTCTGCGGGTTCACTGTCCCCTAACCGTCGTGAGGATGGGTTTGAACAGCAAATAAGGCGTTGGAGTAATCAATTCCAAAACGGTAAAGCCAATGCCGCTATGCGTACAGCGTTTTTTATTAAAGGCAAAATTAAAGGCGATGCATTATTAACAGCCGCATTTGACTCAGATAAAGAAACACGCGCACGTTTATTGCGCGATATTCGCCCGGATGAGTTCTATCCTGTATATGGGGATAGTTCTATCCATGGGTTTGATGCACGCTCGAGTGACCGTTTATATGTGCGTATTGATAAAAATAAACACTACGCGTTATATGGTGACTTTAGTACAGGAAGTGGTTTTAGCCAGCAAACGGGGGGTGGCAATGTTGCCAGTTTGCAATTGCGTAATTTAGGTCAATATAACCGTACGGCCACAGGTTTTCGTGGTCATTTTGAGCAAGGAAATGTTTTAGGTAATGCGTTTTTAGTGCGTGATAACTTAAAACAGGCGATTGAAGAATATCCCGGCAATGGTACTTCGGGCCCATTTGCCGTGAAAAACAACTCGGCTTTAGAAAACTCTGAAAAAGTTGAAATTGTCATTCGAGATAAAGATCAACTTAATGTGGTTAAAGAAGTAATCGCGCTATCACGCTTTGAAGATTATGTGTTTGAGCCATTTAGCGGCCGCATTTTACTAAAAACACCACTCATGGCACTCACCCCAAATGGTGATAGACAATCGCTACGTATTACCTATGAAGTTGAGCAAGAAGATGGCGAACAATTCTGGGTGGGCGGCATTGATGGCCAAATTAAAATTACCAATAACATTGAAGTAGGGGGTGCTTGGGTTGAAGACAGAAATCCGCTTTCACCTTACCGCTTGCAAAGTGTCAATACAGGTATCAAGTTGGGTGAAAATACCATGCTGGTGGGTGAAATTGCGCGGTCTGATTCTACGCAATATCAGAATGGTACCAATTTATTTTCAACACCAACCGGTCAAGCCGGTGAAATTGAGCAAAGCAACAGTGGCAATGCATACCGTGTGGAAATTGTAAGCAAAAGCGCACAAGATGCACTCAAACCATGGAATGCAAAAGCTTGGTGGGCAAGGTCAGATGCTGATTTTGATAATAGCGCCACTGGTTACACGCAAGGCAAGGGTGAGGCAGGCGCAAGAGCTAAGATTCAACTTAGTGAATTCATTGGTGTTTATGGTGAGGCCATTCGTAGTGAAGACCGTGCACTGGCTGGTGAAGCCGTGCGTACAGGTGAAAAGCTTGGCTTAACGGCAAAAGTGACTGATAAATTAACCTTAGATGGCTTTGTGCGCCATATTAGCGAAGATGGCAATTTTGCGCCACAGGCGCTGATTGGCAGCAATAATGCACCTCTTGGCGGCACACTCAACCAAACAGGTGGTTTTTATGGCTTAGGCCAGGACCAAAACGGTTTTGCATCTACTGGTATTGCAAGCAGAGGGCCAGGTTTATCCGATAGCTTGGATGCCACGACCGTAGGTTTGGGTGCGCATTATCAGGCTACAGAAAAACTTAACCTTGATGCGTTATTTGAGCGTGGTGGTGAAAACCAAAAACGCATTGTGCTAGGCTCACAATACCAAATAGCGGAGCGTACAAAGCTGTATGCGCGTGCTGAAACACAAACTGGTTTGGCTTCAAGTTATTCATTAGAAGCGGCTGACCGCAGCACGAGCTTTAGCGCTGGGGTTGATACCAGCTATATGAAAGGTGGCAACTTATTTAGTGAGTACCGTCTACGTGATGCGCTTTCTGGCCAGCAGGCGGATATTCGCGATATGCAACTTGCCAATGGCGCGCGTAATGTGTGGGATATTTCTGAAGGGGTGACAGTAAATACTGGTATTGAGTACTTAAAAATATTCAAGGGCGGGCAGCAAAATGCCATGGCCTTAACGGGTGGCATGGATTACAACAAAAATCCACTTTGGAAGGCTTCAGGCAGAATTGAGTTCAGACGTTTATTTGATAACAATGCGGTAAGTGGCAATCAATCAAGTAATCAATGGCTCAATACGCTTTCGTTCGCACGCAAGCTAGACCGCGATTGGACCTTGCTCACACGTAACTACTTGCTCTATACGCGCAATAATGAAGATGCCAGTGGCCTTGCAAAAGGTAACACTTTTCAAGATCGCTTCCAGATTGGAGCAGCGTGGCGTCCAGTTGACCACAATCAATGGAACGGTTTAGCGCGCTACGAGTACAAAAAGGTGCGCGATGATTCGCTGGCGAAAGATGCCACAGGCGTATCGACGGGTGAAGACTACCGTACGCATATTGCATCAGCACACATGGACTATCATCCGAGCCGTCCGTGGTGGATGACTGGCCGTGTAGCGGCAAAACGTACGACGGATGACACCTTGCCCTCAGACAAAACCTATACTGCCTACCTAGTGAGCGGTCGTACGGTGTATGACATTACTGAAAAATGGGACTTAGGTGTTATGGGCAGTGTGCTCTACAGCCCACAAGGCAGCGCGACACAATGGGCTGCAGGGCTAGAGGCAGGTTATCAATTGCAAACCAATCTTTGGGCCTCTGCAGGGTTTAACTGGTCGGGCTTTCATGACCGTGATTTAAGTGGCTCTGATTACACGGCACAAGGTTTTTATGTGAGATTACGCTTTAAGTTTGATGAGAATTTATTCTCTGGCAAAAGTGAAGAAGTGAATCGAACCTTAGAGCGCACCGATAGTGCGCCAGAGATTAACTAATTGCAGGTTTGTAAAAACCATGACGACCACCTTAACCATTATTGCAACATTAAATACGAAATAAATTCTAGGCTAAACTGGACTTAATCAAATGAAAAAAACATCTACAAGCTTTAAAGCATTTAACATCAAAACGATTAGCATGTTAGTCGGCACTTTAATCATGAGTAGTACAATCATGAGTAGTACAGTGCAAGCGGAAACCTCGGCTGAGCCAATGTTGAATGAGGCAAAGGACCGCATTACTGACCAAGCTATTCGTGCGGATCAAGCCACTTACACGGCAACGCAAGCTAGAATTCACGCATTGAATGAAACTGGCATTCCAGTTGCCGATTACAATTTATCCAAGGCGCAATGCTGGCTGGACGTATCATTGCACGAATATACACGCAATGACCGTTCTGCATTTCCACAAGAAGCACTTAGTCAATCAGCTGGCATTTTGACGGCACTTGAGCAAAACACGACGCCAAACCCGGCCGAACAAACCCCATTGGTTAATAATGCTGATAAATTGCGCGAAGACCTGTGGGCAAAGGCTGGCACATTGATGCAAGCGCCGGGCAAAACTTGCTATGCACAAAAAGCAGCATGTGCAGAAGTTGAACTAGTGCATGCTGGCAATGAACACAAGCAACAAGGTTGGCGTCATGCTAAACCTTATGTGCAAATCGCTGAAGATTTACTCGCTGAAGCAGATGCGATAGGCGACAGTTGCCTGCCACCTCCAGCGCCTGTTGCGGCAACGCCCGTGGCAGTCCCCATTGAAACCGTTGAAGAATTCAGCATTGCGGCCGATGCACTGTTTAAATTTAACAAATCATCAGGTGATGACTTATTGCCTGCTGGCAAACAAACGCTGGATGACATTGCCGCTAAAATCAATGATGGCTATGTCGTGATTGATAGCATTAAATTAACGGGTTATACCGACCGCCTTGGTTCAGAAAGCTACAACCAAAAACTCTCAGAACGTCGCGCACAAACAGTTAAAGCATACTTGCAGTCAAAAGGCTTTACACATGTGATTGAAACTTACGGCAAAGGTGAGGCTGACCAAGTCGCAGAATGCGGCACATCAACCAAGCCGACAAAAGCCCTCACTGACTGCTTACAACCCAATCGTCGCGTTGTGGTAGAAGTAAAAGGCGTTAAAAAAGGCACTGCACAATAAAGGTTTCATCTCAAAAAAAGCATATGTTTTTAATTAATTCCTAACACAACCTTTTTCGATGCTCTGTGAGCCTTTATTGATAAGGCTTCCAGAGCATTTATTTTTTCTCGAGCATTTATTGCGTGCTTTTTAAAATATTTGTACACAATTTATAGCGTATTAGAAATGGCAAAGTTACTTAAAAATATCTTTTTGCATAAATTTAAGCTGGTTAATATTCAAAGTGAATATTTTTTTGCTATAATCACGCCTTCATTTGCAAGCAAGCAAATTTAGACGGAAGAGTGGCAGAGCGGTTTAATGCTACAGTCTTGAAAACTGTCGTGGGTGCGAGCCCACCGTGAGTTCGAATCTCACCTCTTCCGCCAAGAATATTCATGAAAGCCTTATGTCTACTTGATGTAAGGTTTTTTTGTTTGTACAGTTCTTACCGTAGTTCTTACCCGATTCAATTGGTTACATCGAAAATCCCAAGTATTTACTTATGTTTAATACATTTGCTAGATGGCGGCATGGGGGGCTATGTTGTCGGATGTGGGGTGGTGGTCGACAGTGTCTTTAGCTACATATGACATCTACGCTTATATAATGAAACACTCACGAACGCTTGTAGATACAGGTCAGAGTTGTAACGTTGCTATAATGGATCCTGCAGCAAAACTAGGCCTCTTGCAGAAGCATTATCAAGAATTGAAAAAATTTCATCTGGAACTTTTGTAAATCTACTATCAATTATAGTTAGTTGTTCTCTAAAGTAAGAGATGCTTACAATTTTGTGGGATAGCGTAAATAATCTAAAGAGATTCTCGAGATGAGC
>JAKQTB010000108.1 GCA_029569495.1 Pseudomonadota bacterium
TCCTCCGGTTTGTCACCGGCAGTCTCATTAGAGTGCCCAACTAAATGTAGCAACTAATGACAAGGGTTGCGCTCGTTGCGGGACTTAACCCAACATCTCACGACACGAGCTGACGACAGCCATGCAGCACCTGTGTTACGGTTCTCTTTCGAGCACCAATCCATCTCTGGAAAGTTCCGTACATGTCAAGGCCAGGTAAGGTTTTTCGCGTTGCATCGAATTAATCCACATAATCCACCGCTTGTGCGGGCCCCCGTCAATTCATTTGAGTTTTAATCTTGCGACCGTACTCCCCAGGCGGTCTACTTCACGCGTTAGCTGCGTTACTCATGGATTTTACTCCACCAACAACTAGTAGACATCGTTTAGGGCGTGGACTACCAGGGTATCTAATCCTGTTTGCTCCCCACGCTTTCGTGCATGAGCGTCAATATGATCCCAGGGGGCTGCCTTCGCCATTGATATTCCTCCACATCTCTACGCATTTCACTGCTACACGTGGAATTCTACCCCCCTCTGACCTATTCTAGTCTTGTAGTTTCAAACGCAGTTCCCAAGTTGAGCTCGGGGATTTCACATCTGACTTACAAAACAGCCTGCGCACGCTTTACGCCCAGTAATTCCGATTAACGCTCGCACCCTACGTATTACCGCGGCTGCTGGCACGTAGTTAGCCGGTGCTTCTTATCAAGGTACCGTCAACCTCATCCTATGTTAGAGGATAAGTTTTCTTCCCTTGCGAAAGAGCTTTACAACCCGAAGGCCTTCTTCACTCACGCGGAATGGCTGGATCAGGCTTGCGCCCATTGTCCAAAATTCCCCACTGCTGCCTCCCGTAGGAGTCTGGACCGTGTCTCAGTTCCAGTGTGGCTGGTCGTCCTCTCAGACCAGCTACTGATCGTCGCCTTGGTGGGCCTTTACCCCACCAACTAGCTAATCAGATATCGGCCGCTCCATTAACGCCAGGTCCGAAGATCCCTAGCTTTCCCCCTCAGGGCGTATGCGGTATTAGCCAACCTTTCGATTAGTTATCCCCCATTATTGGATACGTTCCGATATGTTACTCACCCGTTCGCCACTCGCCACCAGACCGAAGTCCGTGCTGCCGTTCGACTTGCATGTGTAAAGCATTCCGCCAGCGTTCAATCTGAGCCATGATCAAACTCTTCAGTTTAATTCACAACTATTACTTTTTCCTCAACCATCTTTCGATAGCCAAGGTGGTATTTCGCTTTTGCTTTATTTATCTATAAATAGATAAAGTACTCAAATTCATTTCAAGGTGTGTCATATGATTGTCACTATTACTAGCCACAATTCTATTTACATACTTGTCATAAATCTAAGTGTAAGCACTTGTATTTTCTGAGGCTTAGCTTAAGCCAAGCGGTTAAGTTAAATTCAATATCAATATCGAACAAGTTAACCGCGCCTAAGTAAGCTCGCCTCAATCCACAAGCACCCACACTTATCAGTTGTTATTTTGTTAAAGAGCCGGTCTAAAAAGTATTTTCTTTCTAGTTATTCGTTAGCGCTTTGCGTTAACGAGGTGCGCATTATACAGAGCTTTCGAAGCGCGTCAATACTAATTTAAAACATTTTTTAATTAATTATTGACGGTCTGTTTTGCTGCATTTCGCTCACTTGTTTTGTTAGCGAAGGCGCGCATTTTACAGGGGCTTTGAATTTGGTCAAGTACTATTTTCGCGCGTTACAAAATTATTACAATTACGTGATTTAATTTGCTCAAAATTTAGGCAAAATTCGCTCGAGAAAAAAATTATGCCCTGGAAGCCTTTGTTTATAAGGCTTCCAGGGCATCAAAAAAGGTTGGGTATCAAATAGCGGGTTAATTAGGTCGCTATTTACACTTAATCAAAGTGTGATTTTTGCAAATTTCCGTTTACCCACCTGCGCCACGACTGTCACACCCTTATTTAAACTTAGGTGTTTATCAGTCACTTTTTCGCTATTGAGTTTTACACCACCCTGCTCAATAGCGCGGTACGCTTCAGAGGTGCTTTCAACAAGGCCTGCTAGTTTGAGCAACTGCGCAATCCCTATGGTTGCAGCGTCTATAGAGATGCTGATCTCTGGCACCTCGTCTGGAATGCCGCCTTTAGCGCGCGTTTGGAAGTCGCTCAATGCTTTTTCTGCATCCGCTTGGCTATGAAAGCGTGTGACGATTTCTTGCGCAAAACGCACTTTAATATTGCGAGGGTTTTCGCCCGCCATCACTTGCGCTTTCCATTGCGCGATGGTTTCCAAGCTTTCAAATGAGAGTAGCTCAACATAGCGCCACATTAATTCATCTGAGATGGACATGATTTTTGCAAAGATGATTTCGGGCGCTTCCGCGATGCCTATATAGTTGCCCAGTGATTTGGACATTTTGTTAACGCCATCCAAACCTTCTAACAGCGGCATGGTGAGTACGCATTGCTGCGCCATGCCAGCTTGCTTTTGTAACTCTCGGCCCATCAATAAATTAAACTTTTGGTCGGTACCGCCCAGCTCGACATCGGCTTTTAGTGCAACCGAGTCGTAGCCTTGCAATAATGGGTATAAAAATTCGTGAATGGCAATCGGCTGGTTGTTCTTATAGCGCTTAGAAAAGTCATCACGCTCTAACATGCGCGCCACGGTGTGGCTCGCCGCCAATTTAAGCATGCCTGCTGCGCCTAACTCTGTCAGCCATTTGGAATTAAACACAACTTCCGTTTGTTCTGGCTTGAGAATCTTAAACACTTGTGCCGTATAAGACTTTGCGTTTTCTTGCACTTGTTCGGCCGTCAAGGGCGGGCGCGTTGCACTTTTGCCAGTGGGGTCACCTATCATGCCGGTGAAGTCGCCAATTAAAAACAATACGTGATGACCAAGCTCTTGAAACTGCCGCAACTTATTAATAAGTACGGTGTGGCCCAAGTGTAGGTCTGGCGCTGTTGGGTCAAAACCTGCCTTTATTCTGAGCGGTTTGCCCTTTTTTAATTTCTCAATCAGCTCTGCTTCAATCAATAGCTCATCAGCACCGCGCTTAATAACAGCGAGTTGCTCGTTAATGTTGAAGCCAACAGTATTAGTAGTCACGTATGAGTATCCTTAAACCATATAGTGCAAAACATGAACTGTTACAGTTCATTTACTTGTTTAAATTGAGTTTTCTGTTATTATCCACAACCGTATTAAACTTTTATAGAGGTCAGCCCGTGAAATTTAACGAGTCTAATCCACATAACAAAGCTTTTAATTACTTTGCCAAAGAAAATCTTTCAAGTCTTTCTGCGCAAAACGCTATTTTAACGCAAATCGCTCATAAAGCTGAACGCAAGCTTAAATTGCGTTGGGTTTTAGCGATTTCGTGCTTGCCTTTATTTGGCATTTACACCGCATTTGGTATTGCACCACAAACCATGGTAGGCAACATTGCTACAGCAATTGTTGTTGAAGAAACAGGCTTGCCTCAACTCAATCACAGCGTGGCAAACGCTGGTGAACAACACTTTTGGTACAAAGAGCGCGTTCGCCGTGACGATACCTTAAACACAATCCTTAGCCGCCTGAACGTGATGAATCGCGATGCGCTTGATTTTATTCGCTCTGATAGCGTTGCTAAAGAAATCGCTTCTTCATTAAGACCAAACCGCAATATTGAAGCGCAAACGGATGCTGATGGCAATTTAATCACGCTTGAATATCAATTAAGTGATGGCCAATTTATTGCCATTCAACACACTGCAGATGGCTATGAAGCCGGCAAAGCGATGCGCGAACTTGAAAGTCGCCCTATATTAAAATCTGCCAAAATTAACAGCTCTTTATTTGGTGCTGCCGATGCTGCAAATATTCCAGAAGCGATTGCAATACAAATTGCGGAACTATTTGAAAGTGAAATAGATTTCAATACGGATTTACGGCGTGGTGACCAGTTTAAAGTGATTTATGAAGGCAGCTATTATCAAGGTGAGCTTATCAAAACTGATAAAATCCTGGCGGCAGAGTTTACCAATAACGGTAAAACGTATCGTGCCGTTGGTTTTAAAGATGCGGCTGGCGAAATGCAATATTACACACCCGAAGGCAAAAGTCTGCGTAAATCATTTTTACGTTCACCGCTTGAATTTACGCGAATTAGCTCTGGCTTTAGTTTAGGCCGTTTTCACCCGGTTTTACAAACCCTAAGAGCGCATAAAGGTACAGATTTTGCGGCACCTACCGGCACTGGTGTAAAAGCAGCTGGCGATGCTGTGGTGGATTTTGTTGGTGTTAAAGGCGGTTACGGAAACGTGGTTGTACTCAAGCATGATAACGGCGTAAGTACTGTTTATGGCCATCTATCACGTTTTGCCAATGGGTTGCAAAAAGGTAAAAAAGTAGCGCAAGGCGAAATGATTGCTTACGTTGGCACGACCGGGCTTTCAACTGGGCCACATTTGCATTATGAATTTTTAGTCAATGGTGTTCATCGCGATCCGATGACGGTAGCCTTACCGAAAGATAACGCACTTTCTGGTCAAGACAAACTCGCTTTTGATTTACAAAGCCAGCAATTGACGGCGCAGCTCCAATTATTGGGGTCTAGCAATCTCGCTGCTTTGGACTAAAACAAAAATTTCACATCTATAACAATTTTATTGTCGCAAAATGGTTGGTAAGCTTTTCATCGGACTCATGTCTGGAACCAGCCTAGATGGTGTCGATGTGGCTTTAGTTGAGTTTAATACATTCAACAATCCACATCGCCCTCCTCATGTTATTCAAACGCACTTTGTTCCTTACCCGCCTGCATTACGCGCACAAATTCTAGCCCTACAGCATCCTACTGATAATGAACTTGAAATAACGGCTTTAGCTGGCAACCAACTGGCGCGGCTTTATGCAAATGCAGTGAATGCGTTGCTTACGAAGCAGGCATTATCTTCAAGTAATATTTCAGCCATAGGCTGCCACGGCCAAACCATTCGTCATCAACCTGGGTTTAAAGATGGCACGGGCTTTACGTTGCAAATTGGCAATGCCGCGCTTTTAAGTGAACTTACTGGCATTACGGTTGTAAGTGATTTTCGCAGTCGCGACATTGCGGCAGGCGGCCAAGGTGCGCCGTTGGTCCCCGCCTTTCACCAAGCAGTGTTCTCTCACCCGCAAAAAAATCGTATTTTGGTCAATATTGGTGGCATTGCCAATTTAACGTATCTGCCAAAAACAGATGATGTGCTAAACGCCGTCATTGGCTTTGACTCTGGCCCGGGCAATATGCTGATGGACTATTGGACCAAGTTACACCTAAATCAGGATTACGATACGAACGGCCAATGGGCCGCCACAGGATTAGTGCTAGACCGATTATTGGCAGATATGCTGGCTGAACCTTATTTTGCCCTGCCGCCGCCCAAAAGCACTGGGCGTGACTTGTTTCATGCAGGCTGGTTAAAGCAACATTTACTTTACCCGCATTTACGCCCGCAAGATGTTGCGCGCACATTGGTTGAACTCACCGCTGAAACCATCTTTCAAGCAATCGTCAACACCAGCCTCGCGGTTGATGAAGTCTACCTATGCGGCGGTGGCGCGCATAATACGCTGCTGACGGCGCGTTTAAAAGATAAGTTAGGTAATATTCCCCTTACCACCACTGAGGCCTTAGGCATGGGCGTAGACTGGGTTGAAGCGATTGCCTTTGCCTGGCTGGCCAAGCAAACGCTGGAAAGCAAAACCAGTAGCCTGCCAGAAGTCACCGGCGCTAAAGGTGCACGAATTTTAGGCGCTATTTACCCGCACTAAGCGCATTGCGCTTAGGAAACACGGAATTAAGTGAGCGAGCGGGCTGAAGTGCGAGGCGCACGGCGCACAGAAACCGAGATAGTACGGGGTGTACAGCGAGGTTGCGAGCACCGCGCAACGAAGCAATTCACCCGCGCAGACACTTAACTCCGTGTTTCCTTTATAATATGGCAAAAACTAATCGAGTATTTTGCTATGAAATCATCCACAAAACCAACAAAAGTCACCCTCAGCTTCGATAATGGCGCACCTTCCATTGAGTTACCCATACTCTCCGGTAGCCTTGGCAATGACGTTATTGACATTCGCAGCTTAGCAAAACATGGTATTTTTACTTACGACCCTGGCTTTATGTCTACGGCTGCCTGTAATTCAAGCATCACCTTTATTAACGGTGAAGAAGGCCTGCTGTATTACCGCGGTTACCCGATTGAGCAACTGGCTGAACATTGCGATTTTATGGAAGTTTCACACCTGCTCATTAACGGTGAACTCCCGACTTCCGTGCAAAAAGAAGAATTCACGCGTACCATCAATAGCCACACCATGGTGCATGATCAACTTACAAATATTTTCAGAGGATTCAGACGTGATGCACACCCGATGGCGGTCATGGTGGGCGTGGTGGGTTCAATGTCTGCGTTTTATCATACCCTAGGGGATATTCATGACGCGCAAAGCCGTGAAATCACCGCGCATCAGTTGCTTGCCAAAGTGCCGACTATCGCCGCATGGAGCTATAAATACAATTTAGGGCAACCTTTCATGTATCCGCAAAACCATCTCAGCTATGCGGAAAATTTTATGTACATGATGTTTGCCACACCTTGCGAAAAATATGAACCCAACCCGATTTTGGCCAAAGCCTTTGATCGTATTCTGATTTTACATGCTGACCACGAACAAAATGCCTCTACCTCAACAGTACGCCTAGCGGGTTCGAGCGGTGCTAACCCGTTTGCCTGTATTGCGGCTGGCATTGCCTCTTTGTGGGGGCCCGCGCATGGTGGCGCAAATGAAGCCACGCTGAAAATGTTAGAAGAAATTGGTGACATTTCACGTATCGGCGAATACATCAAACGCGCAAAAGATAAAACTGATGCGTTCCGCCTCATGGGATTTGGTCATCGCGTATACCGCAATATGGACCCGCGCGCGGCGATTATGCGCAAAACCTGCCACGAGGTACTCGATGAACTCGGTTTGCACAATGACCCGATGTTCAAACTTGCAATGGCGCTTGAAAAAATTGCCCTTGAAGATGAATACTTTGTTTCACGCAAACTGTACCCGAACGTCGATTTTTACAGCGGCATTGTGATGCGCGCAATGGGTATTCCTAACAGCATGTTTACCGCTATTTTTGCGCTGGCCAGAACCGCCGGCTGGATTGCGCAATGGTCAGAAATGAACGCCGACCCTGAACACAAAATCGGCCGGCCTAGACAACTTTATATGGGTGAAGCTAGACGCGAACTTGTGCCTATTTCAAACAGAAAATAAGCACTTTTAACCCGCAACCTTTTTCGATGCTCTGGAAGCCTTATAAACAAAGGCTTCCAGAGCATAAATTTTTTTCTCGTAGCTTTTAATGGTTGCTTGAGTGATTATTTAAGGCTAAATTTTGCAGCTTAACGGGCAAAGCCAAGCTGCTTAAATGCCTCAACCATTTCGCGGTGCACCACCCGATAACCTTCTGCATTCGGGTGTACTTGGTCTGATTTTAGCGCCTGATCTGACAACACCTCTGAAAATATTTCTGCAACCAATGGCGTTGCAGTTTCTTCAGCGATATTTTCATAAAGCGGATGGTCAGACAAATTACCCACCGCAGCCCGAATTGGACTCAACTCAGGGATGGCCAATAACACTGTTGGCACGCGTTGCGTTTTAGCTAACGACAAAATCGCCCGCAAGCTTGCCTCTGTTTCACTTGGCGGCTGGCGCTGTAAAAAATCGTTACCGCCCAGTTCCACAATGAGTAATTTTGGGGCGTGTTTTTCTAACAACTGCGGTAAGCGCGCTAAACCGCCCGTAGCGGTGTCACCCGGCACCCCTGCGTTGACCACATGCCAACCTGTTGTTTGCGCAAGTAAACTTGGGTAATCCTCACCCACGTTCGCGCCAGTGCCATAACTCAAACTATCGCCCAAAATAACCACCGTTGCGCCTTTAGGAATGGCAGGGTACTTCTCTCCACCATCACAAGAAGCCAGCAAAATGACCAGTAAACAGATAATTTTTCTCATGCTTATTTAGGCTCTAAGGCGGATTCAAGTTTGAAGTGCAATTTTGAATAATGTTGGTTGGGAGGGTGAGATGCGGTAGCATCGAAGCCTTTTTGACCGGCCAGTCGAAATTGCTGAGATGAACTACACACATATCACCCAAGAAGAACGATACCAGATTTACGCACTAAAGAAAGCAGGATTTAGTCAAAGTAAGATCTCTGAAACCATAGGGCGCAGCCCATCGACCATTAGTCGTGAATTAAAGCGTAATCAAGGCTTACGTGGTTACAGACCGCACCAGGCGCAAGTGAAATCGACTGAGCGCCGAGCTATCAATGCACGACGTATTGATGCGGACACCTGGGATTTGGTGCGAGAGAAGTTGTTAGAGGAATGGAGTCCTGAGCAAATCAGTGGTCAGATTGCCATCAGCCATGAAACGGTTTATCAGCGTATCTATGCTGACAAACGGTATGGTGGTCTGCTCTGGAAGAAACTACGCTGCCAGAAGCAGCGCAAGAAGCGTTATGGCAAACTAGACAGGCGCGGGGTGATTCCAGGCCGACTCTCTATAGAGGCAAGACCGGGCATAGTGGAAACGCGTAGCCGTGTTGGGGATTGGGAGGCAGACACCATTATTGGCAAGCATCACAAAATGGCGATTGTCAGCTTGGTGGAACGTAAGACTGGATTGACGTTAATCCAGAGAGTGACGCGTAAAACCGCAGAGGAAGTCAGTGGCGCGATGATCAGGTTGATGCGACCGCTCAAGGCGCATGTCACGACGATTACCAGTGACAATGGGCGAGAGTTTGCAGGGCATGAATACGTTGCAAGCGCGTTGTCTGCTGACTTTTATTTTGCGAATCCCTATGCTTCATGGGAGCGAGGCACTAACGAAAATACGAATGGATTGATTCGACAGTACTTCCCAAAAGACCGGGACTTTAGAACCATTACAGACGAAGAAATTGACACCGCAATGAGAAGATTAAATCACCGACCTAGAAAAAGGCATGGATTTAAATCTCCTCATCAGGTATTTTTAGAACTAACGGGCGTTGCACTTCAAACTTGAATCCGCCAAATATTAAAAGTTGAAATTATAAAAAGAAAAAGCCAAGCAAAAGCTTGGCTTTTGAACTTATTTTGACACTTTATACAGAGAATGATGAACCACAACCGCAAGTGGTTTGCGCATTCGGATTGCGAATGACAAACTGTGAACCCTGCAAGCTGTCCTGATAGTCAATTTCTGCGCCCATCAAATATTGCAAGCTCATCGGATCAATCAGCAAAGTCACCGTATCTTTCATGACCTGTGTATCGTCTTCGTTCACTTCTTCTTCAAAAGTAAAACCGTATTGAAAGCCTGAGCAACCACCACCGCTCACAAATACGCGCAGTTTTAAATCTGGGCTGCCTTCTTCTTCAATCAGTTCTTTCACTTTTTTTGCCGCATTGTCGGTAAACACCAACGGTGAAGGTATTTCTACGTCTTGTATTTCTGTCATCGTATTCATCTTGTACTCCTAAAATATTCAATAAAATCATTATGCTACTGCGTAGCTTGTTGGTCAACCTAAGTTAGAGATTTGTTTGGTCAATGCCTTCATTTGCGGCCTTTGCACTGTCACCCAAATAAACGAGTTTGCCTTCAATCACCGCGCCCGTATGCATTTCTAGTGACTTGTAATACACATCACCGGTAATATGCGCGGTTGCTTGAAGTTCAATAAAAATACCTGATGTCACCGGCCCTACCACATTGCCGATAATCACGACTTTAGAAGCCGTCACAGCGCCCTCTATACGGCCCTTTTCACCTAATATTAGAGTGCTTGGGCTGGCATTTGGTTCAGTGACGTTGCCACGCACCACGCCATCAACACGCAAACCGCCCGTAAAATGTACGTTTCCTTCTATTCGAGTATCGGCGCCAATCAGCGTGTCGATACTATCTTGAATTCTGTTACTTTTTTTAAAAAACATCACATTTCCTATTCTTAAATTCAGTGAGCGATAGGTTTTGAGTATTAAAGCACCATTCACTTAGCTTTTTTTGCCATCATATTCTTATAAAACAATAAGTCTTCTTTTATTTTGATATTTTCGTCTTGCACAAGATTTAGCTCTTGATTCAAGTTGGTTTTCGCCGCTTGCTCAATTTGTAGTTGTCGCTCCGCTTGAATCACTTTGGTATGCAGGTTTTGATTTTCAAGTGTTGCCAGTTTATATTTTTCTGCCAAACTTTTGCCGCCTGCAGCATATTGCCAATAAGCGAGGCCATAACCAACTGCTAAAATACAGGCACCCAAAACCCAACGATAATACCAAGGCCGCTTTGAGCGCACAGCGACTTGTTTTGCCGTCAAGCCGTAATGTCGTCTGATTTTTCTTTTTACTGGCTTCATTTAGCGGCTTTTTATTGGACAGAAAAGTTTACGGCAACAGCGGTACAACTTCTAAACCGGCCGTCTCTGGCAAACCAAACATGATGTTCATATTTTGTACTGCCTGCCCTGCCGCACCTTTCACTAAATTATCTTGTACCACAACCAGCGTTAAATAATCAGTGCCTGCGTGTTGGTGTAAGGCGATGCGGATTTGGTTTGAGCCACGCACTGACCGTGTTTCAGGCAAAACCCCTGCTGGTAATACATCAACAAAACGCTCATGCTGGTAACGTGCTTCAAACAATGCCTGTAAGTCTACAGATTTTGCAATGTCAGACAGTTTAACGTAAATGGTTGATAACATGCCACGAATCATCGGAATCAAATGCGGCACAAAAATAAACTGCACATCGTTGCCAGCTAACTGCGTAAGCTGCGCATGAATTTCAGGGTGATGGCGGTGGCCGCTCACGCCATAGGCTTTCATGTTGTCACTAGCTTCTGCAAATAACGTGGCGACTTCTGCTTTTCTGCCCGCACCCGACACACCAGACTTTGAATCAGCAATGATTGGGGCAGAAAAATCAATCAAGCCATGCTCCAGTAGCGGCGCCAAGCCTAGCAATACGGTGGTTGGATAACAGCCAGGGTTACCAATCACCTGCGCCGATTTTATTTGTTCACGATAAAGCTCAGGAATGCCATACACCGCCTCACGCAACACTGCTGGGCAACTATGCGGCATTTTGTACCATTTTTCAAACACTGCAGTATCTTGCAGGCGAAAGTCTGCCGCCAAATCAATCACTTTTACTTTAGCTTCCAGTAACGCCTCGGCCTGACGCATCGCCACGCCATGCGGCGTTGCAAAAAATACGACATCGCAGTCATTGAGGTTAGCAGTGGCTGGGTCCGTAAACTTCAAATCAACATAGCCACGTAAACTTGGAAACATCTCAGCAACCGGCAAACCAGCCTCACCCCTTGAGGTGATAGCGGTTAATGTGGCGTTAGGATGCACGCTGAGCAAACGCAATAGTTCTACGCCGGTATAACCCGTACCGCCGACAATACCAATTTTAATTTTTTTATTGTTTTCCATCATTTTGCCAAAAATAAACACCCATGCATTTCATCAATCTTGATTATAAAGGCTTACGCGTAAGCTTGAAATAAAAATGCACACAAAATAAAAAAGGCCGCAAAAGCGACCTTTTTTAAACCTATCCGCCTTAAATTAGCGTTTAGAGAATTGTTTACGACGACGCGCTTTGCGTAAGCCCACTTTTTTACGCTCAACTTCACGTGCATCGCGCGTTACAAAACCCGCATGCGATAACGCGCTTTTCAAGTTAGCATCAAAATCAATCAACGCACGGGTAATACCATGACGCACCGCACCTGCTTGACCAGACTCGCCGCCACCAATCACGTTTACCATGATGTCAAAGCTTGCTAAGTTGTTGGTGAGTTCTAATGGCTGACGCAAAATCATGCGTGATGTCACGCGTGAGAAGTATTCGTCCACTGGCTTATCGTTTACAACGATATTGCCTTTACCTGATTTTAAGAACACGCGCGCTACTGAACTTTTGCGGCGGCCTGTACCGTAATTGTATTTACCGATCATCTTATTTATCCTTAGATTTTCAATGCTTGCGGTTGTTGTGCCGCGTGTTCATGCTTGTCGCCAGCATAAACTTTCATTTTTTTAATCATTGCGTAACCTAATGGACCTTTAGGAAGCATACCTTTAACCGCTTTTTCTAATGCGCGACCAGGAAACTTGTCTTGCATTTTTGAGAAAGTCGTTGTGCTAATACCACCTGGGTAGCCTGAGTGGCTATGATAAAGCTTACCGTCAGCCTTATTCCCGGTAACTTTCATTTTGTCGGCATTAATCACGACAATATAATCACCCGTATCAACGTGAGGTGTATAAATCGTTTTATGTTTACCGCGTAAACGGTGTGCAACCGCGCTAGCTAAACGGCCTAGCACTAAGTCTGTGGCATCTACCACAAACCAATCGCGCTTCACTTCGTGTGACTTTGCTGAGAAGGTTTTCATTGTCTTATCAATACTATGAGCTAAAAAAATTAAGAGGCGGATTTTATGCTGAATCACACTTGTTTGTCAAACACTATGTTGCGCTTTTATTATCTCGCTACAGGTAAATGATGATACTACATGAAATAATGGGTGAAATAATGGGCAACCAAGCCCACAAACACGGCAAAACCAAACCAATTGTTATGCAAAAACGCTTTGAAGCACTGTGATTTTTCGCGCGCTTTAATTAAGCGGTAATGATAGATTGCCACTACTGCAGCTACGCCAAGCCCGCCATAAAATCCATAGCCCAGTGCCAGTTGCTGGCCTGCAATCACGAGCAGTAATAAAGTTGCCGCATAGCACAACATAACCGCCAGTACATCAAACCGACCAAACGTAATCGCCGAAGACATAATACCGATTTTTAAATCATCGTCCCGATCCACCATGGCGTATTCAGTATCGTATGCGATTGCCCAAAAAATATTTGCTGCCATTAAAGGCCAGACAACCGTTGGCACATTGCCAGTAGTCGCAGCAAAGGCCATGGGAATACCCATACCAAATGCAATGCCCAAATAGGCTTGCGGAATCGCCAAAAATCGTTTGGTAAGCGGGTAGGTCGCGGCAAAAAACAATGCTGCAAATGAAATATAAATTGTTAGCCTGTTCATCAAACACACTAAACCAAAGGCCGCTAAACACAAGCCTGCAGCAAGCCAGTAGGCCTCTTTTTTGCTCACTTCTTTGGTAATTAGTGGGCGATGTTTGGTGCGCTCAACCAAGCCATCAAATGAGTGGTCGGCTAGGTCATTCATTACGCAACCAGCGCTACGCATTAGCACCGTGCCTGTGATAAAAATCAGCACGATAATCCAATCGGGCTTGCCCTGCGCAGCAATCAGCAACGCCCATAGCGTAGGCCACAACAGCAATAAAATGCCAATAGGCTTATCTAGGCGCATCAAACGCTCGTAGGCATTAATTTTTTTGTTAAGTTGTTGTAGATTCATTGGTCTAATAACTGCGGCAAAAATACTTCTGTCACTAAAATATTAGCGCAATTTAGATGAAATATCGAACGCCGCGCCCATAAATAGGCAGGCTTATCAGCGAGATGAGACGCCGCCAATCGATAAAGTGCGTGATTGGGTAATAATTTTTTATAGCTTAACGGCGTGCGTTTCACTTTTGGATTGGCAAATAAAGTTGCGCCTAACGGCTTGTTGCCTAGCTTGCCTAGCCCATACCATGCACCGCGCAAACTGGCTTGCGGTAATACACTATGCGCAAATACCACCGGCTGCTGATTGCCTAACAGCAACACCTCGCGCACTAAAGCGCGCTTATGGGGCTTTGATTGCAACAAACCTGCCTCATCATCCAGCGGTTTTGCGTCCTCTAAACGCACGGCTTGTACCGCAAAATTGGCATAGCGCCGCTGCAAACGCGCTGTGAGAGAGCCTGTTTCGATCAACCAAGAAACAAACGCGCCACTTGCAAAAGGTTTGCGTAGCCAACGGCTACGTTCATTGGAATAATGTTGCTGAATTTTCACAGCCGAATTATCTCACAAGTCTTCGTGCGCTGAATGTCGCGAACATCACGGTAGTCATTTCACTGTTATCGATAGGGCTGTTTACTCATCATGCTGGTCAGCAAAACAGGTCAACTTTTATGATAAATAAAGTGCTTTTTATGCCAATTTTCACATGCAACCTTTTTAGATGCCCTGAGAGCCTTATAAATAAAGGCTCTCAGGGCATTGTTTTTTGCTCGGGCGTTTTGAAGTGAAATTACTTTCGATGATTACTATTTTATTTCTGCAAAATTATCTTTATTTTTTAGCTAAACTTTTACTAAATCTGCCGCACTTGCCAACCATCTCTCCAAATGTTTTTCAACCGCTGCTGGATATTGTTGAATTAAATCATCCGCACAATTTTTGGCAGCCTGCAACAAATCCGCATCGCGGTTCAAATCCGCAATTTTGAGCATCGGCACACCACTTTGGCGTGTACCTAAATATTCTCCTGGGCCACGCAAATTTAAATCAGCCTGGGCAATGGCAAAACCGTCATTACTCTCGTAAATCACTTTTAGTCTTGCCCGTGCGGTTTCAGATAGTTTATTTTGGTAAAGCAAAATACAAGTGCTTTTAGTAGCGCCCCGCCCCACGCGACCCCGCAATTGATGCAGTTGGCTCAACCCCATGCGTTCTGCGTGTTCTATGACCATTAAACTGGCATTGGGAACGTCCACGCCCACTTCAATCACCGTGGTGGCCACTAATAATTGCAAAGCGTTTGCACTAAACTGCGCCATCACCGCTTGTTTTTCCGCGGATTTCATGCGGCCGTGGATTAAACCGATTTTTAATTCTGGAAATTCACTTAGCATTAACGCGTAAGTGTCGTTAGCGGTGGCGAGCTGCAAGGCTTCTGATTCTTCAATTAGCGGGCAAACCCAATAGGCTTGGCTACCTGCCAAGCAAGCTTCACGCACGCGTTGCAAAATTTCTTCGCGACGCTCATCTGAAACTAATTTCGTCACAATGGGCGTGCGGCCGGGCGGCAATTCATCAATCACTGAAACATCTAAATCGGCGTAATAGCTCATCGAAAGCGTGCGTGGAATGGGTGTGGCGGACATCATGAGCTGGTGCGGCTCTGGTTCGCCTTTTTTACGCAAGGCTAGCCGTTGTTGCACACCAAAGCGGTGTTGCTCATCAATAATGGCTAAGCCTAGCTTTTTAAACTGCACGGCTTCTTGAAACAACGCGTGCGTGCCAACGACCATCTGCGCATAGCCTTGAGCAATGGCTTGCAAAGCTGCCTCACGCTCTTTTTTAGTTTGGCTGCCCGTCAGCCACGCAATGCTGATATTTAGCGGTGTAAGCCAGCCTAACATTTTTTGATAATGCTGTTCGGCCAAAATTTCAGTGGGCGCCATCAGCGCCACTTGCCAACCATTTTCAATCGCTTGCAGTGCGGCCATGCAAGCCACAATGGTTTTGCCACTGCCCACATCGCCTTGCAACAAGCGTTGCATAGGGTGATGTTGTGTCAAATCCCGCTCAATTTCTACCGCTACTTTTTGCTGTGCCTGCGTGAGCGCAAACGGCAAACTTTTGAGCAAACTGGAAACTAATTTTTTAGAAGGCGCAAAAGCGGGCGCATTCACGCTACGACGGCGCGCATAATGTTTGCGCATGGAAAGTTGTTGGGCGAGCAGCTCATCAAATGCTAAACGTTGCCATTCTAGGGTGGATTTATTCTCTAAGGCTCGCAAGTCAGCATCGGGCGGCGGGTGATGCAACGCTTTTAAACTGGCCGCAAAACTTGGTAAATTGAGCTTGGCATATACACTAGCAGGTAATGTTTCGTGCAAGCCATTGTGCACGAGTGCAATTGATATGGCCTTGCGCAAGCTCGCCTGCGTTAAACCTGCTACAGTGGGGTAAACAGGCGTTAAGGTTTCTGCCACCTCGGCTTTTTCACCCACCTTTTTGCAAGTGGGATGCACCATTTCATAGCCAAAATAACCATGACGTACTTCACCGTAAACACGGAGGTGACTTCCCTCTTTTAGCATTGCAATTTGGCTGGGATAAAAATGTAAAAACCGCAATGTAAGTTGTCCGCTTGCGTCTTCTAATCGCGCTATCAAGGCTTTTCGCGGCTTGTAAGTGACTTCCATATGCACAATTTCACCCTCAGCCAACGCGGCCTCGCCTAGCCGTAAATCTCTTACTACTGTGATATGCGTTTCATCGATATAACGTAGCGGTAAATGCAATAGCAATGCTTGCAACTGACTAATGCCAAGCTTATTTAAACTTGCGAGCAACGGTTTGCTAAACGTTTTGAGGGTTGAAAGTGCTGTCATATCAACAGTAAAAGCTCGGTTAATGCATTACTGTGTGCGGGTAAACTGGCGATTATTGTGAAACCTGCTGTGTGCCATTTGCCGTTGAATTGCCTTTGGCTCGGTTGATGCGGACTACGTTGGGGACTTTGCGTAACGCACGCATGAGCTCAGCAAGATGCACACGATCACGCACTTGCACGGTAAAATTAAGCCCCGTATACACGCTGTTGTCAGATTCCTCCATGCTCACATTGTCAATATTAGAGCCAGCCTCTGCGATAATGGCGGCAATCATCGCCAGCATGCCGGGTTTATTTTCTGCCACCAGTTTGAGGTTTACTTTAAACAAACGTTTGCTATCTGAATCCCATTCAACATCCAGCCATTTTTCTGGGTCCAAGCTAAATTTTCTGATGGCTGGGCAATCATGCGTATGAATGATTAAACCTTTATCTTTGTTGATAAAACCAAGAATCGGGTCACCCGGGATGGGTCGGCAGCACGAGGCAAATTGCACACTCATGCCCTCAGACCCGCGAATGGTAATGGTATTAAGCGGCTTTTTGTTGGCCTTGCCAAATAATTTGCCAAAGAGTTTGCTCACCACGCCCACAGTTTCATCCGCAGGCTGTTTGTCATCGATAGCCAATAATTGATGTGCCACCATAACACTCTGCCGCTTGCCTAAGCCAATGTCGGTCAGAATGTCTTGTTTATTTTTTACACTGTAGTCACGAATGAGCTTTTCCCATTGTTTTTCTTTTACGGCAGAAGGCTCCACATGCATGGCGCGCAAGGCTTGATTCAACATACGCTCACCAATGTGTGTCGATTCTTCTGACTGCATGGTTTTAAGATAATGCCGAATATGCGAACGCGCTTTGCCCGTTTTCACGTAATTCAACCAAGCGGCATTCGGTTTAGATAATGCCGCCGTGATAATTTCCACATGGTCACCATTTTTTAATTCTGTCCGTAGTGGCGCCAATTCTTGATTAATTTTGACGGCCACACAACTATTGCCCACATCGGTATGTACTGCATAAGCAAAATCTACCGCCGTTGAGCCACGTGGGAGCGCCAGAATTTTGCCTTTGGGCGTAAACACATAAACTTCATCGGGGAAAAGATCAACCTTGATATGCTCTAAGAACTCAAGCGAATCAACACTTTCCGATTGGATTTCCAGCAGGCGCTGTAGCCACTGATGCGTTTGCTGTTGTAATGCGGTGAGTTCAGCGTCGCTGGACTTATACAGCCAATGCGCCGCAACGCCTGCGTTAGCCACATTATGCATGTCAATGCTGCGAATTTGCACTTCTATGGGCGTGCCAAACGGGCCAAACAACGTAGTATGGAGCGATTGATAGCCGTTGGCTTTTGGAATGGCGATATAGTCTTTGAACTTACCTGGAATTGGCTTAAAAAGGCCGTGCAACACACCCAGTGTTAAATAACAAGTGGGTAAATCTTTCACCACCACGCGAAAACCGTAAATATCATAAATTTGCGAAAATGAATTGGTTTTACCCGCCATCTTTTTGTAGATGCTATAAAGGTGTTTTTCTCGGCCGGTAACCTCGGCTTCTATGCCGGCTTCCTTGAGTTTACTTTGTATGCTTTCAAGAATTTTGCTAATCACTTCTTTGCGATTACCGCGCGCAGCTTTAATCACCTGCGTCAGCACGCGGTAGCGCATGGGGTAGAGCGCTTTAAAGCTTAAATCTTCAAGTTCTTGATAAATTAAATTTAAACCCAGGCGGTTAGCAATGGGCGCATAAATTTCTAAGGTTTCTTTGGCAATACGCTTGCGCGATACGGGCTTCATGGCGGTGAGCGTTTGCATGTTGTGCAGTCTGTCAGCCAATTTAACTAAAATCACCCGCACGTCCTGGCTCATTGCCAGCAACATTTTTCTAAAGTTTTCTGCCTGTGCTTGGCTAGCACTTTGAAATTCGATTTTATCGAGCTTGGTAACACCATCGACCAATTCAGCGACTTGTGCGCCAAATTTGTATTTAATTTCTTGGGCAGTAATGGCTGTATCTTCCACCACATCGTGCAATAACGCTGCAAGAATGGTCGGCACATCCATGTGCAAATCGGCCAAAATACAAGCCACAGACACAGGATGCGTAATATAGGGTTCGCCCGTTTTACGCACCACGCCATCATGCGCGGCGAAGGCAAAGCGATAAGCCTCGCGGACTAAAGTAACGTCCTGAGGCTTAAGATATTGCTTAAGGAGTATGGTAAGTGCTGAATCTTCACTGTCTGCTGGCAGCAAAGGGGCTTGCGCAAGTATCGCTAAAGCTGAATTTTCTAAATCAGCTTTTGATGTATCCGCCTGAGAATGTTTTGCGGTTTTGGGCATCGCATGTTCACCGCGCGCTGCAATTTAGCGTGGCTGTAAAATCTCGACGCCAACTTTACCAGCGGCGATTTCACGTAACGCTAATACCGTGGTTTTATCGCGCAAGCCTTGTGTGTTGATGAGCGGCTCAGCGCCATTATGCAATTGACGGGCACGGTAAGCGGCCACTAACGTTAATTGAAAACGGTTTGGAATTTGGTCTAAACAATCATCTACTGTAATACGTGCCATGGTGTTTCCTATTGAATAAAGTAAAAATCTTGAAGAAGCTAAGTCAGAGATTGAATCAAACTTGCATAGCGCTGTAGCTGTGCCATGCCTCTTAGCCGTTGCGCGCGAATGATTGCGCTAATGTCTTGAAGTGCTACATCAAAATCATCATTGATTGTAACATAATCAAACGCACTTACATGCCGCATTTCCTCGCGGGCGGCGGCCACGCGTTTAGCAATGACTTCTGCACTGTCTTGCGCGCGCCCGGTCAGCCTGCGTTCTAGCGCCTCAATCGAAGGTGGCAAAATAAAAATACTGGTTGCTTGCGGAAACAAACGGCGTACTTGCTCAGCGCCCTGCCAATCAATTTCCAATACCAAATCAAAGCCCGCTTTTAGTGGCCCTTCCACCGCGGCTTGCGATGTGCCGTAACGGGCATCGTGTACTTGCGCGCTCTCTAAAAACCGCGCTTCGCCCAGCATGCTTAAAAATGTTGCGTCATCTACAAAATGATAATCCACCCCATCAATTTCACTGGCTCTAGGCTTGCGTGTGGTGTGCGAGATTGAAAGCTTTAATTGTGAATCTTTTGCTAACAACGCTTTTATCAGGCTGGTTTTACCCGCACCAGAAGCCGCTGTTATGATAAATAAATTGCCTGTTGTCATCGTAAATTCTTTTGCACTTTTGTATTTTAAAATCATACCATTTTTACTGGGTATATTGCGATGCGCAAAACTTCTGACGCATCACAATATTCGGTACTCAAAAACGATGTTTAGCAAATATTTCATCGAGAAAAAATTTATGCTCTACGAGCCCTATAAACAAAGGCTTCCAGAGCATCGAAAAAGGTTTGTGTTTAAAACCTTCATTGTTTAATGTGAATTTATTTTGAATTTACGGTTGCAATTAATGTATTTTTTTCATTTTTTATGTCCGTATAAATGCATGTGAATCACCTGCTAACATGATAATAAACCCCATAATACCCGCTTAATCAAGCAATTGAATGTTGCTATGGTCGGTATGATGGCGTTTAATATAGGTAACCTGACAAAATTCAAACAAAATTGACCGCAAACGCAACCGTTAAGCATATGGATAAAAAATTAACGCCCCTAGAACTGGCTCGCCAGACGTTGATTCAGCTTTCTAAAAGCCAGAGCTCGCCCACGCCTGAAAACTACCGCCGTGTGTATGATGAAATTGCAGGCATCAAATCTGTTGATAGCGTAGACGTGCTTGGTAAATCTTTGGAAAAGGTATTAACGGAACTTGGTAAAGACAGACCAAAGTATCTCGCCACTTCGCAAAAAATTGCCACATTTATTAAAAAGCGTGATGCTGAGAACCTTGAAGACCAACTGCGTAAACTCATGCCCACCAGCGCCAATGAAGCCGATGGCGTCAATTGGCCCACGCTTTTGCGCTATTTGCTGAAGCAACTCGATGTTAACCACACAGGCACTACCTTAAGCCGAAAAAAAGAGGGGCTCAACCGCGTCATTATCAATTTCGCCAATGACCCGAGCCAATTAGGTGAGAAAATTCAGGCGCTCATCACCTCTTGGGGAGATGGCCAGCCGTCAGCATCTACCAACAGTGCAACAGCACTCCAAGCTGAATCAACACTAATCGTTGAGGTAGCCTCTGCAACCCAAACAAATGCAGCGCTAACAGAGAGTGAGCAAGCACTCACTACAGCTTGGCGAGATTTACTCACAAGAGCAATCAAGCTGGTTGTGCTTCCGCAGTTTGCAGACATCCCGGCCGCCTCTGACAAAATCGAGAATGTCATTCAACTCGCGCAAAAAGCCAACACCGTTGAAGAAATCAATGCACTGGGTGAAACGTTAAAATCATTCATATTGCGCGCTGAAATGCGTAACGATGCGCAGCACCGCATGCAAGAGTCATTGGTTCAAATGTTGCGTTTGCTTATTTCCAGCATGGGTGAGCTCACGATTGAAGACAAATGGCTGCATGGTCAAATTTCCATTGTGCAAGATATTATTTCAAAACCGCTGGATATTGACGCCGTTTATAATGCTGAAAGTAGTCTAAAAGAACTGATTTATAAGCAATCAAATATTAAGCCTGGCCTTATTGCCGCAAAAGAGACGCTCAAAGGCATGATGAGCAGCTTTGTCAGCGGGTTAGCCGATATTTCAAGAAGCACAGGGACTTATCAAGCCAAAATCAATCAATACCAAGTGCAAATTTCAGAAACAGAAGACATCACGCAACTTAATACAATATTGCAAAATTTGGTGGGTGATATTCGCGAAATGAATGCCGATGCACAAAATTCACACAATGCCTTTGAGGAAACACAGAAAAAAGTTGAAGAAGCTGAAAAGCAAATCAATGAACTGTCTGCCAAGCTGGATTACATCAGCGAAGTTGCACACCAAGACTTTTTAACCGGTGCACTCAATCGACGTGGCATGGATGAAGCAATAGATCGAGAATTTGAACGCGCCGACCGTCACAACACGCCCATCTCACTCGCCATGATCGATATTGATCACTTCAAAAAAATCAACGATACCATGGGTCACTCTACTGGCGACACGGCGCTCGCGCATTTGGCCAAAGTGGTTAAAAGCATTCTTCGTAGCACCGATGTGCTGGCGCGTTATGGTGGCGAAGAGTTTGTCATCTTACTGCCAGGCTCAAAACAAAATGATGCCGTGAATGTAGTTGCAGGGATACAACGCGACCTCACCAAAAACTTCTTTCTTCACAACAATGAACGCGTACTTATTACGTTTAGTGCCGGCGTTGCAGAAAGGGTCACTGGTGAAAATATTGATTCTGTCTTGCCAAGAGCGGATGCAGCACTCTACATTGCCAAACAATCTGGCAGAAACCGGGTGGTTGGCGCTGAAATTCCAACCTCTTAATGGATACAGAGCCTGTAATGTATTAACAATCTAAAAACTAATTGGTTTGATTAACAATTGTATTAACACCAATCTGGGCTCGGTAATGAAGAAAATACCCTCTTGAGGCCATCACTCCAGCCCTTTCTAATTTCTGCATAATAGGGGTCACTTTCTGTAATGCGCTCTTTGCAGTCTGCATGCAAACTATTGGTTCGATATAGCAACATATCAATCGGTGCAGCAACAGAAACATTACTCCTTATTGTTGAATCAAACGAAATCAGCAGGCATTTAACTGCATCCATCATTTCCGTGTCATATTTCACAACTCGGTCGATAATTGGTTTGCCGTATTTAGTTTCACCAATTTGAAAATAGGGTGTTTCACTGCATGTTTCGATAAAGTTTCCTGCGGCATATATATTAAAAAGTCTAGGCTTTTCACCTTTAATCTGCCCGCCTAATAATATACTCGCACTAAAATCAATATTGTGATTTTTTAAAAATTCTGCATCGCGTTCAAAAGCTGCTCGCAACTCAGTGCCTACCAATCCTGCAGCTTCAAATAAGCTATCTGCATTACATAGGTGTCTTGTGCCTTCTTTATTGCTCTCGATTAAAGCTTTTAAATGCCCCACTACCGATTGTGTAATAGCTAAATTTCCTGCTGTCATTAATACAATGACTCGGTCATCTTTAACTTCAAATATATGCATTTTTGGCGAAATAGCTACCTGATCCACACCTGCATTGGTACGTGTATCAGAAGCAAATACCAAACCTTGTTCTAGCAACAACCCTACACAGTAAGTCATAACACACTCTTAATTTTGGCTAAATATCAATCATATCATTTAGCGCTGTTTACCTGATTAAGTTAAATTCTATCTTTTACATCCTGACGATGACGCGTAATCACCTCTTGCGAGGCTAAAATAATTTCTCTCAAAAAACAAAGCAACCCAAAGATGAGCGAAAACATAGCAGCAATGAATGTAACCAAAACAAAACCTGATAAACGTATATTAATGGCCACACCAATAAACATTGAGGCAATGGCTAACGATACGCATAGCCCCGCAAAAATAAATATCCCAACCGACCACCTCATCCAAGTAGTTCTTTCGGCAATTATATCTAATTCCTCTAGATAACCTTTTCGCTGCTCTGTGCTTAAAGTATTAAGAGTTCTAGCACGGTCGATTGCTCTGCCAAGCCTATTCACAAGAACACTCAAAATAGAGCCTATTCCCGTAAGCAAAAAGACCGGTGCAACCGCATCACGGATTGCGGTTGAAACATCATGGATTTCTGTAGGCGAATTAAAAGTCATCAATGAAACAAGCTCTCTACTGTTGCATCTGTTGTGCTTGTCGCATTAATTCTGCATGATGCGCTAATTCTAATGTGTCGATTTGACGCTGTTGGCTAATCGGCACCCCCGCTTGGTTCACTATTACACTGCTTGCCATGCCTTCTACTCCACCTCCAGTGCGCATCCCGCTTACAGGGCTTGCGCTGCGGTAATCTAAGCCCGTCGCTAAACGTACGTGCATTTCACCAGCTAAACAGCCGTTAGATACATCGAAGCTTTGCCAGCCACCATTC
The DNA here is from genome assembly GCA_029569495.1 of Pseudomonadota bacterium. Taxonomy (GTDB): domain Bacteria; phylum Pseudomonadota; class Gammaproteobacteria; order Burkholderiales; family Methylophilaceae; genus Methylotenera. The sequence goes on from JAKQTB010000108.1 coordinate 23,417, forward strand.
GTGAGATAAACATCTGCCCAAGCGTGAGTTTGCATTAGACTGCCATCAACTGTAAATAAATAGCCGCTGACATAGCGCGCTGGCAATCCAATGCTCCTGCAGCAAGCAATAAAAATATGCGCATGATCTTGGCAAACGCCTTGGCCTTGTCTAAATGCTTCAATCGCTGAAGTAGTCACTTGTGTAGCGCCCGTGAGATAATTTACCTGCGCGAGTAAAGCATGCATCATGTCTTCTAAAGCCGCAGACTGCCCATAAACATCTGCTTTAAAAGGCTGCGCAAAAGCACGAATTGCATCGTCGCTCTCAGTAAGAGGCGTTTCACGTAAATATATTGATAGCGGCAGGTTTTGGTGCTGAGAAGCAACCTCTAGTCCCGTCTCTACGTCGCCCATGGCAATAATTAAAATTTCCTGATGTGGTTTATCCACAACTAAAGTATGAGTACTATTGCCATATGCATCTTCAGTCGGGTGCAAAGCACCCGCGACTTTAATTTCCCAGCGTTTAACATGCTGGCCAAAGCCATTTTGAGGCGTTAAGCGTAACTGCTGTATCGTGTAATTGACCATATCACTATACACGTAGCGGGTGTGATGCTCGATACTGAGTAACATGCTAAGTCGCAATACTAAAAAAAGTTTTATGCACTTCTGCACCGAGTTTATTATTAGATTTCACAAAATCATCTAAAAACTCATGTAACCCATGTTGAAAAATATCATGCATTTTGCCAAAGCGTAATTTTGAATGTAATTCTCCAGCCATTCTTCTACACTCGGTCGATCGCGAACCTGAAAGCTGGTCCAAAATTGGTGTAATTTCATCAAAGCAAGCATGTAAAGAACGTGGCATATCTCGTCTTAATACCAGCAGCTCCGCGACTCGCCAAGGCTCAATCGTGTCGCTATAAATTTTTTGGTAAGCCTGAAAAGCCGATACTGAGCGCAAAACTGCGCTCCACTCATAATAATCAACCGCACCACCCACTTCTTCTTGTTCAGGTAACAATAAGTGGTATTTAACATCTAGTAGACGTGCGGTATTGTCAGCGCGCTCAATAAAAGTACCTAAACGCACAAAACTAAAGGCATCATCACGCAACATTGTGCCAAAACAGACCCCTCTAAATAAGTGTGAGCGCGCTTTAACCCAATCACAAAATTCTCTTAATCCATTTTTTGCTAAATCTTGACCAATAAACTGTCCAAACTCTAACCATAAAGCGTTTATGTTTTCCCAAGTTTCCGTAGTCATTGCAACGCGAACCGCATGGGCATTTTCTCGCGCACTACGAAGAGCACGGTAAATGCTTGATGGGTTATTGATATCTAATGCCAAATAATGAATAATTTTAGCTGCAGTATAATCTTCATGATCACGTTCATATGCTTCTAAATTGCCTGAAATTTCTAATGCGGGCAACCACAATGCTGCTTCACTTTCTGCCGCATTTGGCACTAGGGACATGTTATATGTTACATCCAATACACGCGCCATGTTCTCTGCGCGCTCTATGTAGCGTGCCATCCAATATAGGTGATCAGCCGTTCTACTTAACATACTGCCGCCTCTTCTATCCTAGTTTCTACTAAGCAGCTAATATCTGGTATTTCTGTAGGCGTTTCTTCTAGTTGATCTTGCAATACCCAAGTATCTTTAGTTCCGCCACCTTGAGATGAATTCACCACGAGGGAGCCCTCTTTCATCGCCACCCGACATAATGCACCAGGCACTAAGGTGACTGTTTTTCCTGAAAGTACGAATGGTCGTAAATCTACATGGCGAGGTGCAATACCAGCTTCAACCAAAGTTGGGCAAGTAGAAAGCGCTAATGTAGGCTGTGCGATATAGTTGGATGGTTTTGAAACAACGCGCAAACGAAACTCTTCTAACTCTTGTTTGCTTGCCGCCGGCCCCACTAACATACCATAGCCCCCAGAACCCTGGACCTCTTTTACCACCAACTCATCTAGATGTGCCAATGTATATGCTAAATCTTCAGTTTTACTTAATTCATATGTTGGAACGTTTTCAAGAATTGGCTCTTCGCCCAAATAAAACTTAATCATCGCTGGTACATAAATATAGGTAGATTTGT
>JAKQTB010000048.1 GCA_029569495.1 Pseudomonadota bacterium
TTAAAAATATTCAACATTCGAGTGACGGAAAATCTATGTTAACCCAAACCACTGCCGCAAAAAAAGCACGAACGCTTGCCGAAGCGCTACCTTATATCAAACGCTTTTTTGATAAAACCATCGTCATTAAATATGGCGGCAATGCCATGACAGACGAACATTTAAAACAATGTTTTGCTCAAGATGTCGTGCTGCTGAAATTGGTTGGCATGAATCCGGTGGTTGTTCACGGCGGAGGCCCGCAAATTAACGAGATGCTGGATAAACTTGGCAAAAAAGGTGAATTTATTCAAGGCATGCGTGTGACCGACGAAGAAACCATGGATGTTGTGGAAATGGTGCTGGGCGGTCAGGTGAATAAAGAAATTGTCAATCTCATCAACCGTCATGGCGGTAAAGCGGTAGGCTTAACAGGACAAGATGGAAACTTCATACATGCACACAAACTCATGATGGAGGACCTAAAAGACCCTACCAAAATGATAGATGTGGGGCAGGTAGGGGAAATCAGCGCCATTGACCCAAGCATTATTAACTTTTTAGATAGCGGTGATTTTATTCCTGTAGTAGCCCCCATTGGCGTAGGTAAAGATGGTGAAACTTACAACATTAACGCAGATGTGGTTGCGGGCAAACTGGCAGAAATCTTAAATGCTGAAAAATTGATTTTGTTAACCAATACACCTGGTGTACTAGATAAAAACGGTGAGCTTTTAACGGGTTTAACACCGAATCAGATTGACCAGCTAGTCGCAGATGGCACACTTTCAGGTGGCATGCTGCCTAAAATCAGTTCAGCATTAGACGCTGCGCGTAGCGGTGTTAAAGCTGTCCACATTATTGATGGCCGTGTAGAGCATGCCTTGCTACTTGAGGTTTTAACAGATGAAGGTGTAGGCACGCTCATCAAGGCTAAATAGCGTGCAAAAGCGCCAACAAGAAACCATTTGGATTTTTGATTTAGACGATACGCTACACAACGCTTCGGCCCATATATTCCCGGTCATGAATCGCAACATGACTGAATATATGATGGCGCATTTAGCACTGGATGAACATGATGCGCACCACCTGCGTCAGCATTACTGGCATATTTATGGGGCAACTTTAAAAGGATTGGTTCGTCACCACGGCATCAATCCCCATCATTTTTTAAACAGCACCCATGCACCGCTGGATTTAGCCAACATGGTGTTAGAAACTAAAAGGCTTAAGAACACGCTTCAAAGACTTTCCGGACGAAAGTTAGTGTTTACTAATGCGCCGCTTTCATACGCCATGCGTGTGCTGACTATCCTTGGTTTACAGGACTTTTTTGATGTCGTTTTTAGTGTGGAATCTACGCATTTTCACCCAAAACCGGCGATACTTGGCTTTAGCAAATTACTCAAAAAAATTAAAGCCAATGCCTCAGATTGCATTATGGTGGAAGACAGTCTGCCAGCGCTTATGACGGCTAAACGGCTTGGTATGAAAACAATTTGGGTAACCAAACAGTTAAAAAAACCAATTTTTGTCGACTATCGCATTAACTCAGTGTTAGCACTTACTCACATTCAGTTATAATTTAGTCTGATTATTTCGATAAAACTATTTGTTGGAGAGAACAATGGCAGGTGAACGTAAGCAGCAAATTCTAGAAACCCTAGCTAAGATGCTGGAAGCGCCAAAGCGTGAAAAAATCACAACCGCCGCCCTAGCCGCAAAATTGGGCGTATCTGAAGCCGCGCTCTATCGACACTTTGCCAACAAAGCACAAATGTTTGAAGGCCTGATTTCCTTTATTGAAGAAACCATTTTTGGTTTAATCAATAAAATTAACACGGAAGAAACTGACGGCTATAGACAAATTCAACGCATCACCACCATGCTACTCGCCTTTGGAGAAAAAAATCCGGGTATGACACGCGTACTGATTGGCGACGCCTTGGTCAACGAAGATGAAAAACTGCAACTTCGTATTAACCAACTCTACGACCGCATTGAAGTCACCTTAAAACAAAGCTTAAAAATTTCTGTTGCCACTTCTGGCAAAAAGGTGATGCCTGAAGCGCAGGCAAACTTACTTATCTGCTATGTGATTGGTCGTTGGCAGCAGTTTGCAAAAAGTGGCTTTAAGCGCAAACCGCTGGAATTTGCAAGTGTGCAAGTTAGTTATTTAACCAACTAAACACGTTGGAGAATCATCGTGCAAGGCACCATTTTTGGCTTAACTGAAACACAAATTACCGAACTTGGCATGTCCTACGCCGTGCCTGGTCTGATGTTATTGATGCTATTCATTGTTGGGCACTTAGCTTGGCAATCTAAGGCAGGTAAATTTGGCACCATGATATTATTTCTAGCCTTGGCCCTTGGTATGGTAGGTTATATCGCCAAATCTTTAATTCAATATAATTTGGGCATTTAAACCTTGGTCAATCTTAAGACAATTCCGCACCAATATTCTCCCGTGCAAAAAAACATGCTCTGGAAGCCTTTATTTACAAGGCTTCCAGAGCATGTCAAAAGTTATTATTAAAACTGTGCTAAATATTCTAATTTTATGTGCGTCACAATTTCTATTTAATCGCCTGACGGTAAATCGTTTCTCTTTCACTAATTTCAGCCTTTGCGATGCTGGAAAATGTTATTTTTGGCAGCATTTTTACTTGCCGACGGTTGGTTTTCATATTAACTTCGCGCCAGCCCATCAGTACAAACCAATCCCATAATTCGCGCGTGATTGGGCCAGTGATTTGCATTACCAATAGCTGCCTGCCGATATGCGCACCTACCGCTGGCACTTTACCAGCTCGCGGTGTGCGGCGACGTTCATGGTCTGGCTTACCCCCAAACAACATGACTTTTAGCTTATTTAACATAACGTTACACCTCTTAACAATACCGCTTTTACTGTAACTTCGGCTCAAAACGGTTAGTATTGTATTACAAAAATTTTAATTTTGACTGTATCGCAGCCAATCTCGCTTCAAAGACGGCTACTTTGATTTTTTCTGGAGATTCAATCCCACTTGCCACAGCACCTGCATCTATACTTAACGCCGCATCCAGCGCGTTTAATAACCTTAGTGCTTCCGGTTGTTCACGTTCTTCAAAACCTGTTCTGCCACGCGAGTCTGCCTCACACGCTTGCAAAAAGTGTAACAGCCGCTCAGGTTGACGAATCGCATCTAATTCAATGAGGAATGTCAGCAAAGTGCTAGGGCGCATTTCTTCCACTGCGTGTAATTTGCCGTGGTATTTTGCAACCATTTGCGCGAGTTCCTTACATGCTGTTGGTATGCGTAGCCGTTTTGTAATATCTTTAAGTAGGCTCACACTGCGAGCTTCGTGGCCAATATGACGTGGCAGCACTTCTTTGGGCGTTGTGCCCTTACCCAAGTCATGCATCAAGGCAGCGAACCGCACAGGCAGGCTAAAATTCTTGCTGGCCGCATAGTCAATCACCATCATGACATGCACGCCGGTATCAATCTCGGGGTGATATTTTTCTGGCTGGGGAACACCCCAAAGCCTTTCTAACTCAGGCAAAAGTCGTTTTAAAGCGCCACAACTGCGTAATACTTCGAACATGCGGCTTGGTTTAACTTCCATTAATCCCTTTGAAAGCTCTTGCCATACCCGTTCAGCCACCAGAGCATCCACTTCACCTGCGTCCACCATTTGCTGCATCAGGGCATGGGTTTCAGGCGCAACTGAAAAATCAGCATAGCGGGCAGCAAAGCGCGCAATGCGTAAAATTCTAACGGGGTCTTCTGCAAAGGCAGCGCTGACATGGCGCAAGGTTTTGGAGTGTATATCCGCCAAGCCGCCATAGGGATCTATCAATTGACCATCACTACTTTTTGCCATCGCATTGATGGTTAAATCCCGACGGCCTAAATCTTCCTCAAGCGTTACATCGGTGGCGGCATGGATGGTAAACCCTTTATAACCGCTGGCAACTTTACGCTCAGTTCTTGCTAGCGCATACTCATCCTGTGTTTTGGGATGTAAAAAAACAGGAAAATCTTTACCTACTGGCCTAAATCCTGCCGCTAACATTTCATCCACGCTGCTACCAACGACTACATAATCTTTATCTGTCACTGCAGACCCAAGTAGTTCATCGCGTACCGCACCGCCCACTAAGTATATTTGCATGGCCGTATGTGTATTAAATAATGCTTATCTTGCAGCGTGACGACGATAGCGATCATAGTTTCCGCGTGACGTTTGATTAACTAAATATTGCGGAATCACGGTCTCTAATGCCGATGGCGTGCGGGAAAACACAGCAGGAAAAGGCATATCACAAACGCTATCAACCTCCATCGACCGTACATTATCGCGTGACATAAGTTTAATCGGTAACCATTCCATGAAAAAAGCCTGCATATACGACAAACGGTCATTTAAGCCAATAATTGGCCGCTGAATTTGCAACACAATCATAACTTCCTGAATTAGCGCGCGGAATGTGTACACTTTGGGGCCAGCCAGCTCATAAGTTTGACCATAAGTAGTCGGATTTTCTAAACTGGTCAAAAAACAAGCACTCACGTCCTCAACCCAAATTGGCTGAAATTTCGCGTTAGGTTTTGCAAGTAAAATGACAGGTAAAAATTTAATCATACTTGCGAATAAATTGATGAAGCGATCGTGCCGGCCAAAAATAACCGAAGGCCTGAATATGGTGACATTAAGACGGTTTTTTTCAGCCAACAACGCCGCTTCTCCAGCAGCTTTTGATCTCAAATAATGACTCGGCGCGTCTTTATCTGCGCGTAAGCTACTCATATGCAACAGACGCTTAATATTTAAATCAATGCAAATTTTAGCTAACTGGGCAGGCAATTGCTGATGAATTAAATTAAATGTATTGCGGCGACTTTGATGCAAGATGCCTAGTAAATTAATTACCGCATCGGCACCTCTCAGCTCCCGGTTCAGCGCTTTGTAATCCAACACATTGCACTCAATCACACGCACATTGGGTAATAACAGCAAATGCTTGGCAGACTCACGTCGGCGCGTCAGCACCTTCACTTGAAAGCCTGCAGCGTCTAACCTTGTCACAATACTACTGCCGACAAAGCCGGAGCCGCCTAAAACACACACTTCTTTTATTTGCGCAATTGATTGCATTTTTAGCCTAGCCTATCTCTACAAATTGGATTACTTACTATTCGCTTTCTTCATCGTACACGACCGTTTGTCCACTTCCTGGAACTTTTCCCAAACGTGATTTTAAAGTTTGAATTTTAACGCCGGGGTTTTTTTCTAACAAACGTGGAGCATACATTTGTGCATTGGCCATCACCTTTTGTACATATTGTCTCGTTTCCAAAAACGGAATACTTTCAATATAAATGGCTGCTTCTAACGGCTTTGCGGCTAACCATTTTTTTGCACGGCTTGGTCCTGCGTTGTAGCCGGCGGTGGCCATCACCGCGTTACCGTTCATTAAATCAAGCGCGTAACGCATATAGTAAGTACCAAAATCGATATTGGTGGTTAAATCGTGAATCATGCTGTTGTTGTAACCACGTAACCCTTTACGTTGCGCCACCCATTTCGCCGTAGCGGGCATCAGTTGCATCAGCCCTGAAGCTCCAACGCCAGATTTTGCATAATGCATAAAACGGCTTTCTTGGCGGGTAATGCCATAGGCCCAAGCCTCGTCTATATCGACCTCGCGCGAGGAAGTGCGAAACATTTCACGATACGGCGTAGGATAACGCAAGTTAAAGTTATGCGTCACTTTCGTATTATCCGCCGTGCTGATCGCCACGTCATACCATTTTTTTCTTTGCGCGTACTCTGCCGCAGCTAACAATTCCGTATCAGCAAAACCGCGAATTGCCCATGCCCACTCAGCCTTTGCCTCCATGCGCATATCCAAGCGCTGTAACTCAAGTGCCCGCTTGATTCCAGCCAAATTGGCAATTGCATTGACTTCATCATTCGTCGGCACAAAATCTACTGATGGATTACTCAGCACACTTCCCATGTCATGTAACGCCAGCCAACCGTAAAAATGCCGCTCAGTCGAAAGCTTACTCAACAATTCTCCAGCCTCGGCATTTTTTTCTGGGTTATTGGCTTCCACCACTTTAATGGCGCGCGCCTTCCAATAACGCCAAGCCCCTTGCTCTAACTGTTTTGGCTGCATTGCATTTACTGCATCCAGCACGGTTTGCCAGTCCTGATCTCGAAGTGCTGCGCGCACTTTCCAAGCCAACTGCTCTTCATCTAATGATGCGCCTTCTGCCTGATAATAATAACTTACTGCCTGCGGATGGTGGCTGCGTGCTGCATGATACGCAATGCGCCCCCAACCAAAAGCACGATGTTCTGAATCAATCGAATTTTGCACTTTTTTATAGGCAGCAATTGCATTTTGAATATTATTGCGCGCTAGGCGATCAACCGCATACAGATTCGCTTCTACACCAAATCGGCTTTTAAATGACACTGGCGGCTTATCTAAAAATGCTTGTGGCGACTGATAGGCACGGTCGAGCAACTTTAAATGTGCCACATCTACACTGCTTAGACGCGTTGCCACGCTTTTGGCAACACCGAGTTTACCTGCATGTAAACCTAATCTGAATCTTGCCCAAATATCCTCATTGGTCAGCGCACCTGATACCTGCAATGAATCAAAGACAGGGTTACATTGGCTGGGCAATTCTGACGGCGTTAGCCACAACATCTTTGCTTCCGCAGTCACATCGGCATTGCCTAACATTTGATGCCCTTGCAGCGCGTAGCAAAGTACCGCAATATCCTCACGCTTAAATAGGGTGTATTCATCAAAAAAGGGTGCCCAATTTTGCTCTTTACCCAGCTTTTTCAACCACTCTCCGCGCACGCGGTCGGTAAATGGCATGTCGATATATTGTGCGAGAAAATTTTGCACCTCTTCATCACGCACCGTATTTTGCTGAAGTTTCAAAAGCATTAACCAGTAATCAGCGTAAGGGGCAAGAATGTACTGCTGGTCTTTGAGTTGGCTTGCTTCTTCTGCAAGTGCAAAATCATTTTTGGCTGCGTATGAGGCGCGAGCGCGCTGAAATAACGCTTCATCGGATAAAGCAAACGTTTGACTTGAGAATGTAATCGTGACCAGCACGATAAATAGGCGGATGTTGTTCATTGGTTCGCCCCTTTAAAATGCGCGATGTGCTTAAAATCTGCACAAAAATTTTTTAGTCTTGCTAACAAAATTAGCACTGTTAAAATCTCTCAAATTAAGTGTAAAAACACTCGAGAGAAAAATACTGCCCTGCAAGCCTTTATTTATAAGGCTCTCAGAGCATCGAAAAAGGTTGGTGTTATTATTTACTTAAAAAACTACTTTTTTTACTGCGCAATAAGCCTGCTTCAGGCAAATGCCGGATTGTGCATTTTCTCAACATCTTCTGCTTGTTGCGCGCTTGGCGCATCTTCTTTATTTTCAAAAGTGGCATATTCCCAAGCTGTTTCATCTTGCATCAGCGCGCGAATCAGTTGGTTATTAAGCGCATGACCAGACTTGTAGGCGTAAAAAGCGCCTAAAATCGGGTGGCCAAGCATATACAAATCACCAATCGCATCCAGCACTTTATGTTTAGCAAATTCATCATCGTAGCGTAGCCCATCTGTATTGATAACACGGTATTCATCTAGCACAACCGCGTTATCGAGGCTGCCGCCGCGAGCCAAGCCATTTGAGCGCAAGTATTCTACTTCATGCATAAAGCCAAACGTGCGTGCGCGACTGATTTGCTGAATATAAGAATCTTTAGCAAAATCAATTTTGACCTGACAACCAGAATGCTCAAACACGGGATGATTGAATGCGATGGTGAAGTCAATCTTAAAGCCATGATAGGGCTCAAAACGTGCCCATTTATCTTGCTCTTTTACTTCTACCGTTTTTTTAATACGAATGAATTTTTTAGGCACAGGCAGCTCGGCAACACCGGCTTCTTGCAGTAAATAAACAAAAGGGCCTGCACTGCCGTCCATAATCGGAATTTCAGCAGCATCCACATCAATATACACATTGTCGATACCTAAGCCGGCCAATGCAGACATTAGGTGTTCGACGGTTGCAACGCGTGCGCCATTGGCCTCAAGCGCTGAGCACAGCCGTGTATCATGCACGGCCTGTGCTGAAGCCACAATTTCATTGGGCTGAGGCAGATCAACCCGTTTGAAAACAATACCAGTATTGGCTGCAGCCGGGCGCAGGGTAAGAGTAACCTTTTCGCCGTTATGCAGACCAACGCCAGTGGCGCTAATCGCTTTTTTTAATGTACGTTGCTTTAACATGTAGGTGGTATTGCCCTTTTCGTTCCTCAACATTAAATACAGACAAAAATATTTTCAGAAGGTTTAAATTTATCTTACAAATCAAGCATATGATAGCATATCTAACCAGCAACTCCAGTGTAATGGATGCCGAGCATGATGATGCATGCAAGAAATATTCAATAAACTCAAGCCGTTTTCGCCGCGATTAGTCTGCTTGTTTGCGTAAAAAAGCTGGAATATCATACTCTTCAACACCCGCCATTTTCATGGCTTCTGCTTGCGCACGACGGCTGTTTGAGCCAAACACCTGTGGTGCATCATCCGTCATTACACTTGCCGCGCCAACATCTGCACCCATGTACATCGGCTGGTTGGTTGTGCCGTTACGCACCACTTCTTGCGTCATAACTCGCAGTTCAGGTTTTTGTTGACGACGAGATGCCCCGTATAAACCAGTTGCCACCATCGTCACACGCAAACCATCCCCCATGCTTTCATCAAACACATTACCCACAATCACCGTTGCATCTTCAGCTGTGAACGCTTTAATGGTGTTCATAACGTCGTAATATTCTTTCATTTTGAAAGAAGCTGAAGTTGTGATATTCACCAAAACGCCACGCGCGTTCGCCAAGTTGACATCTTCCAATAATGGGCTTGCCACTGCTTGCTCTGCAGCAATGCGTGCACGGTCAGGACCTGTTGCAACGGCTGAACCCATCATGGCCATGCCCATTTCACTCATCACAGTGCGTACGTCAGCAAAGTCCACGTTCACCAAACCCGGGCAATTAATGATTTCTGCAATGCCAGAAACAGCATTGTGCAACACATCATTGGCGGCTCTAAAGGCTTCTAAGAACGGTACATCTTCGCCCAAAACTTCCATCAGTTTTTCGTTTGGAATCACAATCAGCGAGTCCACATACTTAGACAATTCCTCTAGACCATCCACCGCCACTTTAGTGCGTTTACCCTCAAAAGCGAAAGGCTTCGTCACAACCGCTACTGTTAGAATGCCCATTTCTTTGGCCACTTGCGCAATCACTGGTGCGGCACCTGTGCCAGTACCACCGCCCATACCGGCAGTAATAAAGAGCATGTCAGCACCATCAATCAACTCTGCAATGGCATTGCGATCTTCAATGGCCGCTTCACGACCCACTTCTGGCCTAGCACCTGCACCCAGACCTTTAGTCATTGACATCCCCATTTGTAGAATGGTTTTTGCCTGGCTCTTTTTAAGCGCCTGCATGTCAGTATTGGCGCAAATGAACTCGACTCCACTGACATTTTTTTCAATCATATGCGCGACTGCATTACCGCCACAACCACCCACACCAATGACTTTGATGACGGCTTCTTGTGAATTTTTTTCCATAATTTCAAACATGTTGCTTCTCCTCTTTTTTGATTAATAAGCTGCACCAAAATACAGCTCTCCCCATTTACTTCTGCCTTTTACTACTACTTGCTACTACAACTTTCTACTAAAAATTCCCCTGAAACCAACTCTTCATCTTTTCTAACATTCGCCCAAATGAAGTTGATTCCAACTGCCCTGTTAAATGTCTTTCGAGCTGTTGCTTACCCATTAACACTAGGCCAACGCCAGTTGCGTAACGCGGGTTACTCACCACTTCTGAAAGCCCACCGACATACCTTGGCAACCCCATGCGTACTGGCATATGAAAAATCTCTTCTCCTAGTTCCACCATGCCGCGCATCATCGCCGAACCACCGGTAATCACAATGCCAGAGGCAATCATGTCTTCCATACCGCTACGACGTAACTCACTCAGCACCAACTCATAGAGTTCTACAATTCGCGGCTCTAACACCTCAGCCAAAGTCTGGACGGATAATTGACGTGCATCTCGGCCATCAACACCTGGCACTTCAACCACCTCTCGCGGATCTGCCAATTGACGTAGTGCACAGCCATGTTTAATTTTGATGTCTTCGGCTGATTGCGTTGGTGTACGAAAAGCTACCGCAATATCATTGGTCATTTGGTCGCCAGCAATGGGTACAACAGCGGTATGACGAATTGCCCCTTGCTTGAATACTGCAATATCCGTTGTTCCTCCGCCAATATCCACCAAGCAAACACCCAGTTCTTTTTCATCTTCAGTCAGCACAGCTAAGCTTGATGCCAGCGGCTGTAAGATTAAATCTGTCACTTCAATACCGCAGCGCTTGATGCACTTCACTATATTCTGCGCCGCAGCAACTGCGCCCGTGACGATATGCACCTTTACTTCTAATTTCATGCCACTCATGCCTAGTGGCTCACGCACGTCTTCCTGGCCATCAATAATGAATTCTTGTGTAAGAATATGCAGAATCTGCTGGTCTGCTGGCAGGGCAATTGCCCGCGCGGTTTCAACAACACGATCCACATCCATTTGTGAGACTTCGGCATCTTTAATCTTAACCATGCCATGTGAGTTCAAGCTCTTGATGTGACTACCAGCAATACCTGTAAATACATTGTTGATTTTGCAATCCGCCATCAATTCCGCCTCTTCCAAGGCGCGCTGAATAGATTGCATGGTAGATTCAATATTAACCACCACGCCTTTTTTCAGACCACGAGAAATATGCTGACCTAAGCCGATGACTTTAACAGCGCCTTCTGGAAGCAACTCAGCCACTATCACCACAATTTTAGAGGTGCCAATATCTAGCCCTACAATTAAATTTTTATCCTCTTTTACTCTGCTCATTTATTACTCCCTGCGTGATTGAACACGGCTTATATCTGTTGGCTAATATCTGTTGGTTTTGGCTTCACTTGCACAACTGGTTTCTTTTTATTCGCGTTAACTTCTTTCGCTTTTTCTTCCATCTGTTTTAAGTCTGCTGCTGGTCTACGCACAGCAAATCCATTTGGATAGCGCAAATCTGCATAGGCAATTTTTTTATTCAACCCAGCGATGGTACTTACATAAACATTTGCGAATTTTTCAATTCTGTTTTGCATTTCCACTCGGCCTAACTCAATGTGCATTCCACTTGAAGTGGTGACTTCCCACGCGCGCCTAGGCGTGAGAGTCAAACTGGTAACCTTCAAATTGGCCTCCTGTAACGCTTTACTAAAATTGCCAAATTGCGAGGCCACCTCTATTACGCTGTCTGCAGGGCCATTAAATACTGGCAACTCGCTGTTTGATGCCGCATGAAATAGCTCGCCGTGTGTATTCACTAACGCAACGCTTCCCCATCTTGCAAGCTCCTGATGCTCTTCAACTACAACTTCTAATTTATCAGGCCAACGGCGACGGATACTCACGTTACGTGCCCAAGGCAACTTTTCAAAAGCAGTGCGCGCCTTCATTAAATCCAATGTAAAAAAATTGCCCTTTAAATGCTTACTCACAATTAACTTCACCTGCTCACGACTCACATGGTTCAACTGCCCATCAATTTTCACTTCACGCAAAGGAAATATTGGCAAATGCACCACCGCATATAGCACTGCATAAAGAATCGCCACCATACTTAATGCAAACAGTAAGTTGGCAATCCAATTCAATAATTTGGGTTTATCCCACATCGGCCAATTCCAAAATTCGTACGACCAAATCCTCAAAACTAATGCCTGCCGCTTTTGCGGCCATTGGCACTAAACTATGGTCAGTCATGCCTGGACTCGTATTAACCTCTAGGAAATAATGTTTCCCTGAAGCATCCATTAAAAAATCAACACGCCCCCACCCTCTGCAACCAATTGTTTTGAAAGCAATTAAAGCTTCTTTCTGAATTTGTTTTTCTTTTTCCTCACTTAGCCCTGATGGACATAAATACTCAGTGTCATCGCGTAAATATTTCGCTTCAAAATCGTAAAATTCATTTTTTGGCACAATTCTAATGATTGGCAATGCAGTATAGCCACCAGTCGCATCACCGATAATGCCTACGGTATACTCGCCACCGCCCACAAACTTTTCAGCAATCACCAATGGGTCTGCTTTTGCAGCCAATTCATAAGCTGCCTGTAAACCGCCTGCAGTTTTCACCTTACTAATACCAATACTCGATCCTTCATTGGCAGGTTTCACAAATAAGGGCAATCCTAGTTTTGTTTCAATTGCCGCAAAGTCACTATTTGCAGTCACTAATTCAAAGTCTGGTGTCACGACATTCATCGCACGCCATAACAATTTGGTACGCCATTTATCCATTCCAATGCTCGAGGCCATCACGCCGCTACCTGTGTAAGGAATATGAAGCATTTCAAGTGCACCTTGCATGCAACCATCCTCACCAAATCTGCCATGTAAGCAAATAAACACTCGATCAAAACTCTCCAAATCATGTAGCGGCTTATCACGCGGGTCAAATGCATGCGCATCAATGCCCTTGCCCTTCAATGCGGCCAACACCGCAGCTCCACTCTTGAGTGAAACTTCACGCTCACCTGACTTTCCACCCAGCAACACTGCTACTTTTCCAAAATCTTTACGCATATTCACCAATCACCCGCACTTCTTGTTGTAACGCTATCCCAAATTTATCCATGACTGTTTCTTGCATGTGCCTAATGAGCAATTCAATATCCAATGCCGTTGCAGTTCCTAAATTCACAATGAAATTGGCATGCTTCTCAGAAACTTGCGCCCCGCCCATTACATAACCTTTTAAGCCACTCGCTTCAATCAACCGCGCTGCGTAATCCCCTTCAGGATTTCTGAAGGTTGAGCCCGCATTGGGCAGGTTCAAAGGCTGTGTCGCCAACCGCTTTGCTAGTAGCGCTTTAATTTTCTGCTCCGCCTCATTCATGTCCCCTTCAGGCAAATCAAACCATGCAGCTAGAAACCATTCTTCTGAGGGCATCTCAACATGGCGATAACTGACGCGATACTCTGCTTTATTGCGTGAGCGAATCACACCTTGCCTATCTACTGTCATCACTTTGTTCACCACATCCCATGTTTCTGCACCATAGCAACCGGCATTCATTGCCAATGCGCCACCAATAGTTCCAGGAATACCCGCTAAAAACTCCGCCCCATGCCGATGTTGTTTTGCACTAAATTTTGCAACTTTGGAGCAAGTCACTCCAGATTCTGCATAAAGCTTGTTATCCACCATCCCCATATCGGCTAATGCGTTGTGCATCAAAATAACCGTGCCACGCACTCCGCCATCCCTAACCAATAAATTTGAGCCAAGCCCAACAAAATAAACGGGTTCATCTTTATCCAAGCTTTGCAGAAATGCTGCAACATCTTCCAATCCTGCAGGGACATAAGCCTTATCCGCAATACCTCCGACGCGCCAGCTTGTATAGCGTGCCATCGGCTCGTTCATTAACAACGTACCTTGCGTTAACACCAAATCCCCCTGCAAAATATGGCGCTTTGCATTCACTTAAGCCATACCTCTCGTTCTACTGGCAACTTGGCCAATAGATCCCGCACCCATCACAATCACAACATCATTCGGCTGTGCAATACTTAAAATGGCTTCTGGAAGCGCATCTGTTGTTTCTACAAAGATAGGTTCTACTTTTCCTGCCACGCGAATGGCGCGAATAAGCGATCGTGTATCGGCTGCAATAATGGGCTGTTCCCCAGCCGCGTATACTTCAGTCAACAAGACCACATCCGCGCTTGATAAAACGCGTACAAAATCTTCAAAACAATCTCTCGTGCGCGTATACCGATGCGGCTGAAACGCCATCACTAATCGACGATTTGGAAATGCCGCACGGGCAGCTGCAATGACTGCCTGCATCTCCACTGGGTGATGACCGTAATCATCGATTAAAGTAAAAGTGCCTTTTCCGCTTGACGCGCTTACACTAATTTCACCATAACGCTCGAAACGTCTACCTACCCCTTTAAACTCTTTTAGCGCCTTGATGATTGCCTCATCTGGCACATTGAGTTCACTTGCAATCGCAATCGCTGCCAAAGCGTTTAGTACATAATGATTGCCAGGTAAATTGAGCGTCACATCAAATTCAGTGATCACACCGTTGATACGCTGAACGCTAAAGTGCATCTTTCCATCGTGTGCACGAACATTAATGGCTCTCACTTTAGCCTCTTCACTAAAGCCGTAAGTCATTACCGGTTTCGTGACCCTAGGCAAAATTTCACGAATATTTGCGTCATCCACACAAACAACTGCCATACCCCAAAATGGGAGCTGCTGTAAAAATTCTACGAATGCACTTTTGAGCTTGTCAAAGTTATGCTCATAGGTGTCCATATGGTCTTGGTCAATATTGGTCACCACCGCCATGACCGGCGTTAAGTGTAAAAAAGAAGCGTCCGACTCGTCTGCTTCTGCAACGATGTACTCGCCAGTCCCTAGTTTTGCGTTGGCATTTGCGGCCTCCAATTTGCCGCCAATTACAAAGGTTGGGTCCATGCCTGCCTCAGCCAGAATGCTGGCGATTAAACTTGTTGTTGTGGTTTTGCCATGCGTGCCAGCAACCGCTATTCCCTGCCGAAAACGCATTAATTCCGCCAACATCAATGCGCGCGGAACAACAGGGATACTCTTAGCCCTTGCTGCTTTAATCTCCGGGTTTGCTTCATTCACGGCAGAAGATACGACCACCACGTCTGCATCACCTAAGTTTTCTGACACATGTCCCTGATAGACCGTCGCCCCAAAATCTACCAAACGCTTCGTTGTGGCATTCACAGCTAAATCTGAGCCACTAACACTGAAACCAAGATTTAGAAGAACCTCGGCGATGCCGCTCATACCAGAGCCGCCGATGCCCACAAAATGTATGTTTTTAACTTTATGTTTCATGTGTCCATTCCCTGCTCGGCTACTTGAATGCAAATCTCTGCTACTTCCATTGTGGCTTTAGGCCTGCCTAAGGCTCTGGCTTTTACTGCCATGTCTAGGCACTTCTCTCGATTCAACTCACCTAGAATGCTGACCAACTTATCAACGCTTAAGGCATTTTGCTGCACAACAAATGCTGCGCCGCCGCTTTCTAGCAAGGCAGCATTTGTCGTTTGATGGTCATCTACGGCAAACGGAAACGGCACCATCAGCGATCCAAGACCTACAGCTGACACTTCAGCAACTGTCAACGCACCAGCACGGCATATGACAAAGTCTGCCCAATCGTACATGTTCGCCATATCGTCGATATATGCTCTTGTGTCCGCCTTAACCCCTACGTTTGCATAATTGTTTTTTAGCGCCTCTATTTGTTTGACCCCTGCTTGATGAATCACGATTGGGCGCATCTGTTGGGGCATTTTCGCAAGTGCCTGCGGAATAACATCGTTGAGCGCTTGAGCACCTAAACTGCCACCTACAACTAGCAAACGCAAATCGCCTTCATGTTTAGCAAATCGCTCTTCTGGTGGTGCTAGTGAAGTAATTTCGTCTCGTAATGGATTACCAATCAAAAATGCCTTTTTACCTAGTACCGATGGAAATGCCACCAGCACTCTGGTAGCTATTTTTGCTAATACTTTATTTGTTAAGCCTGCGACTGAATTCTGTTCGTGTATCACGACGGGGTGACCTAAAACCTTTGCCATTAGCCCGCCTGGAAATGCTGCGAAGCCTCCCATTCCTAATACAACGTTTGGTTGATGTTGCTTTAGTGCTTTAATGCTTTGGCTAAACGCCCGCAGTAGCGTAATTGGCAACCTCATCCAGCCCAACAACCCTTTACCACGCACGCCTTGCATAGTAATTGTCGCCTTATCATAATTTTTATGCGCAATTAGACGATTTTCCATGCCCCCTTCTGTGCAAAGCCAAACCACTTTCCAGCCTAGCGACTTTAAATAATCAGCCACAGCCATTGCTGGATACACATGGCCACCAGTGCCACCCGCCATAATCATGATGGTTTTGGTCATGCTGGCAGCCCTTTCTGCAACCGTCTGTTTTCATAGTCAATTCTGAGCATAATCGCCATCGCAACACAGTTAGCAAGCATGCTACTGCCGCCAAATGATAAAAGTGGCAATGTCAGACCTTTGGTTGGTAGCAAGCCCATATTGACGCCAATATTGATAATTGCTTGCACACCAATCCAAACACCAATCCCCTGCGATAAAAGGGCTGCAAAATATCGCTCGTTTTCTATCGCCTCTTTGGCGATGCCAAATGCGCGTATCACGATCCAAACAAACATGCCAATCACTGCCAATACGCCAATAAAGCCAATTTCCTCCGCAATAACTGCCAACAAAAAGTCTGTATGCGCCTCTGGTAAATACAATAGTTTTTCTACACTTGCTCCCAATCCCACGCCAAACCACTCACCGCGGCCAAATGCAATTAACGCATGAGATAGCTGGTACCCTTTTCCGTATGGATCTGCCCAGGGATCCATAAATCCAATGACACGCTCTAAACGGTATGGCGAGCTCCAGATTAGAAAAATAAACCCAACGACAAGCAACACTAACAAGCCTGCAAATATTCGGCCATTAATCCCACCTAACCAAAGTATTGATATTGAAATGGCTGCAATGACAGCAAACGCACCAAAATCTGGCTCACGTAACAGCAAGCCTCCCACCAGTAGCATCACGACTAGCATTGGCATAAAACCTTTCGTGAAGCTATCCATGACCGCCGCCTTGCGTACGGTATAGTCTGCTACGTACATAGCTGCAAAGAGCTTCATAAATTCTGATGGCTGCGGATTGATGACAAACAACCTTAACCAGCGACGACTCCCGCCAGCCTTAATTCCAATTCCTGGGATGAGG
>JAKQTB010000050.1 GCA_029569495.1 Pseudomonadota bacterium
TTTTCAGTTTCCAAAGCTGTTAGTTTGGCTTCTAACGCACTTTGTTCAGCAGGGCTTAACGTTTGCGTTAAATCCGTGACATGCGCCTTTAGTGCTGGAATTCCGTTATTCACCAAAGCGGCAATCTCTGCCGCTTTTGATTCTGTCGAAATTTCTGGCCCAGCGCGCACCATGCTTGATGCCAATAACAGCATCAAGCAAAGTAGGCACAGGCCTAAACTGACACGCGTTTTAAAGTGAATCAACACGAGGGGTTGAAATCATTTAAGCTTATTTTTTATCGCTAAAATCTACCGTTGGTGCTGTTGAAATGGCTTTTTCGTTTTCAACTGTAAAGCTCGGTTTGGTTTGATAACCAAACACCATCGCCGTTAAGTTTTGTGGAAAAGAACGCACCGCAACGTTGTATTCTTTAATGGTTTCAATATAACGATTACGCGCAACGGTGATGCGGTTTTCAGTGCCTTCAAGCTGTGCTTGTAAGTCTCTAAAGCTTTGGTCGGCTTTTAAGTTTGGGTAATTTTCAGCCACCACCATTAAGCGCGATAGCGCACTGCTGAGTTCACCTTGTGCCGCTTGAAACTTGGCAAACGCATCGGGGTTATTCAGTACTTCGGGGGTAATTTGCATGCTGCCCACTTTGGCGCGCGCTTCTGTCACTTGTGTGAGTACGTCTTTTTCGTGCTCCGCATAGCCCTTCACGACATTCACCAAATTTGGCACTAAATCAGCACGACGCTGATATTGGTTCAGCACTTCAGACCATGCCGCTTTTGAAGTTTCATCTAAACTTTGGAACGCGTTGTAACCGCAACCTGTTAAGTTCAATACCAACAGCACTGCGCAGAGTTTTAAAAAGATTTTTTGCATGTTCATTCCTTTATAAGTCAAAAGACAAATCCAATATTGATGATACTAAAATAGTGGCTACACTGAAAGCCAGTTATTCTATGCCCATAGGACGCAATTTAGCGTGTTAAATCGGATGATTTTTGTTGGCGAAAAATCACGTTTTTCATTCACAATATCTACCGAGCAAAAAGACAATGCCCAGCGAGCCTTATAAATAAAGGCTTACACGCCTACTCAGGAGAGTTAATGAAAGAACCTCTTGTTTTAAGCGCATTATATGGCTCATTACATGGGGTTGAATTTGCAAATTTCAACTGTTTACAATTGCTTTTAACCATCAGATTTTATTGATTTGTGGCGCCAGCATGGCTAGACAAATATCCTCCCAAGTGTGCGCTTTGTCTTGTGGATGCTGTAACAAATGTTGCAGGTCAAAAGTGGCTATCAGCTGAGCGGTTTGAAATGGATGCAACTGGCCGCGCAAACGTGTGAGTTTATCAGTGGATTGCAAAAGCGTTTGCGCCACCACCTCACCCATCGCAATGATTAGTTGCGTTTTGTTGGCATTCACCAAGTCCAGCGTGTTACCTGCCTGCACGGAAGGCTGGCATTGAATGCGCATGGCGCGCTGCATGTTTTGCAGTAGCTTGGCTTCATCTGTACTCAGTGCATGGTTCTCTAACACAAACAACCATTGTCCATTGTCACTGGCGATATGACTTAACATTTGTGTAGCGATTTCGGCTGGTCTATTTTCTGCGGCTATTTTTTCTATGTTGAATGCTTCTGGCGTAGCTGTTGCCACCTCAACAATCGTTATTGCTGCAATATCTTGCACCACTTCAGGCAGGGGCTGACGCAACTGCCACACAGGCAGCAATTCTAGCTCACGCAGGACATCTTCACGGGTTAGCGCACTCATCATCTGAACCTCATATTGCCAAGCCCATCAAAACCGCATCTTCGCGGCCCGATTTAAATTGCTTGGGGTCAGCCGGATAATAGCCGCGGCGGATAGCCATTTCATTAAAACCGACACTTTCATATAAAGCGATGGCGGAAACGTTGCTTGGCCGCACTTCTAAAAACATATTCGCTGCCTTATATTTTTTTGCAACAGAAATCATGTGCGCCAGCAGGTAACGACCCAAACCCATTTTTTGGTGACTTTTTGCAACGCTCAAATTTAGTAAATGCGCTTCATCCAGCACCATCATCAGCAAAGCGTAGCCGATAATTTTTTCTTGCGCTTGCATTACCCAAGCGCTATAGCCTGAATTCAACGAGTCGCTAAAATTTCCGCGCGACCACGGGTAAGGGTAAATTTGCGGCTCTATTTGCATAATCGCATCTAAGTCGCTCTGCTGCATGGGGCGCAATGTCACGCTCGGCTGCGGCTGGCTTTGCAGCATGGCACTCATAGCTTTATGCCTTGTTCGCGCTCAGCCGATTTTAAGGCCACGCGGTTTCGAATATAAATTGGCATGGCTTCACCCGCTGATTTGGCATTTCCACTGACAACAATCGGTTTTGCCAACGCCAAAATTGCGGCGGCAGTCGGTAAAGCTTGTGGCTGCACCGCGTGCAATTGTTTGCCATATACCAAACTTAATTGTTCTGAATACGCTTGCCAGCCACTGCCCGCGCCTACCCAGCCGTCACCTTGAACAGGCGGCACCTCGGTAGGTTTATAAAGTCCGGGGGCCAAAACCACTTGCCAAGCATCATGCGTTTTTTCATACACCGCATGATATACCTCACCCATCCGTGCATCTAAGCAGGCAATCACTTTACCCGCCCCGCTGGCCTCGGCCAAGGCCAGTAAAGTACAAATATCTACCACGGGCAAGTTCGCACCAAAACCCAAACCCTGCGCCACACCGGCTGCAATGCGTACACCCGTAAATGAACCTGGCCCTGCACCAAAAGCGATGCCTTGCAAATCACTCAGTGCGAGTTTGGCTTCAGTTAATAAGGCCTGAATTTGCGGCAAAATAATTTGTGAATGCGTTTGGCCCGCGTTGATGTCAAACGTAAACACTTCACTGCCTTTTTGTATGGCAAGCGACAAATATTCGGTGGAGGTGTCAAAGGCGAGGATGTTCAAATCTTAAAGATAAACCTAAATTATTCAGCCGCTATTTTGCCATAATTTAAGCGGCCGCGCGTTTGCTTAATTTGCCCGCGCTGCGTTTTACTTTCTAACCTGCGCTGCTTTGCACCAAAACTTGGGCGTGTAGCATAACGCGTTGGCTTCACCTGGTTAGCCGCGTTTACTATCTCATGCAAGCGTTTAATCGCATCTTTTTTATTCGCCTCTTGCGTGCGATATTGCTGCGCTTTAAGCACCAACACGCCTTCTGCCGTAATGCGGTTATCTTTACTGTGCAACAAACGCGTTTTAAGCCAATCACTCAAACTTGAAGCAGCAATATCAAACCGCAAATGAATGGCGGACGACACCTTATTCACATTTTGCCCACCCGCGCCCTGCGCGCGAATGGCGGTGAGATCAAATTCATTTTCGGGAATTGTAATCATGCATTTTCTGCAAGCTATTTTTCAAAAAACGCCGCTACATCGACCAAGTCCCGCGTCCGCTTAAACGGCGGCAAACTCTGCCATATCCTTCTGCCATAAGGCTTGGTAATTAAACGCGGATCGCAAATCACCAGCACGCCTTTATCATTTTCATCGCGTATCAATCGCCCTGCGCCCTGTTTGAGCGTAATCACTGAATAAGGCAGCTGATATTCCATAAATGCGTTTTTGCCTTCGGCATTCATTTTATCAATGCGAGCAGAAAGTACGGGGTCATCGGGTGGGGCAAAAGGTAACTTGTCTATAATCACTACACTGAGCGCTTCGCCGCGCACATCAACGCCTTCCCAAAAGCTCTGAGAGCCTACTAGCACGGCATTGCCATGGTTACGAAAGCGCTCTAGCAACTCGGTGCGCGTAGTGTCGCCTTGCAAAAGTAGCGGGTATTCCATGCCGTTTTCTGAGAAGGCTTCTTTAAGCAGCGCATGAATTTCGCGCATGGCTTTGAGCGAGGTACACAACACAAAAGCACGGCCACGGCTGGCTTGAATGACAGGCAAGGCCACCGCAGCCACGGCTGATGTGTAGGCAGGCGAATTAGGGTCAGGCATATTGGCGGGCGCATACAATAAAGCTTGGTTGCCATAATCAAACGGGCTTTGCCAATAGCCAGTAGTGGCATTTTGCAAGCCCATTTGCGCTTGATAATGGCTAAAATCACTTTTTACCGCCAGCGTGGCAGAGGTAAAAATCCAAGCGCGTGGTTGAGCATTAAGTTGTTTGCCAAAACCATCTGCTACGCTGAGTGGCGTGGCGTGTAGTTGCACGCTTTGGGTAAACACTTCTACCCAGCGCACTAAGTTTTCATTGCTGGCTTTTAACCAATGGCTGAGTTGCGCACTGAGTTCCATGCCGCGTTGCCAGCATTTCTCTAGCATCGGGTCGCGCGCAGCTTGGGTTTCTAGCACAGTGTTCAAATCAGTGAGTTTGGTTTGCATCCATTCAAAAGCGGATTCAAAATTTTTGAGTGCCAAGGCTTTTTGCACGGGCAGGCGCGAGCCTTCATACTGAAATACCAGCCGAAAGTCTTTGCAGGCTTTTTCAAGAACAGGAATTGCATCGCCCAAGGCCACGCAATCTTTAGCCAGCGTAATATAGGCGGTGGTGCAGTCACGCGCTAAATCCAGCAACTGGCTGGTCGATACATCTTCACCAAAAAACAAGCCTGCGACTTCTGGCAACTGATGCGCTTCATCAAAAATCACGGTGTTGGCACTTGGCAAAAGTTCAGTTACGCCTTCATCACGCAGCATTACATCGGCAAAAAATAAGTGATGATTCACGACCACCACATCGGCCGCCAGCGCTTGTTTGCGCGCTTCCATCACAAAGCAGTCTTTATAAAAACTACACTCTTGGCCTAGGCAATTATCGCGCGTAGACGTTACACTTTGCCACACCAACGCATTTTCTGGCACCTCCACCAGCTCGGCTTTGTCGCCTGATTTAGAATTTGCGGCAAAAGCTTTAATCATTGGAATGTAACCCGCTTCTTCACGCGAGGTAAAACGCCCCTCCAGCCCTGCGCGTTCTAAATGGTAGTGGCACACATAATTGGCGCGCCCTTTAAGAATCGCCACGGTCACTGGCACTTTTAAGGCATTGCGCACATTGGGTAAATCACGACTGAAAAGCTGGTCTTGCAGCGTTTTTGTACCCGTTGAAATAATCACCTTGCCGCCAGAAAGCAGCGCAGGCACCAAATAAGCAAAGGTTTTACCGGTACCCGTACCGGCTTCAGCCACTAACTGTTTGTTGTGCTGAATGGCATCTTCAATGGCCAGCGCCATTTCTAACTGCTGCGTACGCGCAGAATAACCCTCAATTTGGCTTGCTAGTATGCCGTCTTGTTCAAATACGTTGCGGATAGTTTGCTCATTCGTCATGTGCGCCATTATCCCATGACTGACTAGCCAAGCTTGCGTTTTTCGCGTGAATTCTTATAATCCCCCCATGCGTTTATTTAAA
The DNA here is from genome assembly GCA_029569495.1 of Pseudomonadota bacterium. GTDB lineage: Bacteria > Pseudomonadota > Gammaproteobacteria > Burkholderiales > Methylophilaceae > Methylotenera. Next base: position 5,422 of record JAKQTB010000050.1, read on the forward strand.
CCATCCCAAACATTGGCGGAATCACGGCTGTTTTTGTGCGCAATATTGGCATTTGTCAGCGTTTCTTGCGCGGCCGTTGAACCCGCGCCAGATGTCATTTCTGAAGCGCCCGTCGAAAATACAATGGCAGCAGATGAGACGTGGTCTGAACACGCGCGTGAAGTGCTGATGAGCGCTTTAAGCCTGACTGGCGTAAAATACAAGTTTGGCGGCAACTCACCTGAAACCGGCTTTGATTGCAGCGGTTTTGTGCGCTACGTATTTAATCAAGCCGCCAGCTTAACACTGCCGCACAGCGCTTTGGCGATTAGCCAACTGGGCAAGTCTATTCCAAAAAGTGAACTCGCGCCTGGCGATTTGGTTTTTTTCAAAACTGTCAAAAATGCTATTTCACATGTGGGTATTTACATGGGCAACAATCGCTTTATTCACTCGCCCAGCGCGGGCGGCAATGTACGCGTTGAAAGTATGCAAGAAGGGTATTGGGCAAAGCGTTATAGTGGCGCACAACGGCTGGAAAAATCTGACGAAAATACCGCGCAATCTGAATGAGCAAAAAGCGATAAAAACCGCTTAAATTTTTGGCCGATCGCTATGCCCTAAATCTCGATTGGGGTCGATGCAATCTCTGATTAACTGCTTCACTTCTTTTGCTTCAGGAAAGCGCCCTTCTGTCTTGCGCGAGTAAATCAGTTTGCCATCTAACACAATATCAAACACGCCGCCCGTGCCGGGTTTTAAGGCAACGCTGGTTAAATCTTCTTCAAACGTCGTGAGCAGCTCTTGCGCAAGCCATGCCGCGCGCAACATCCAGCGACATTGCGTGCAGTAGCTAATTTCAACATAATGCGTCGTCAATTTGGTAATCCTTACTGGTATACTTTGCTTAGTATAAATGAAATATAATAAGTGCAAATTGAAACTAATCGAACTGACCTTGGCTCATAACCATGCGTAATATTAGCCGGGCGCTACAATCTATTATTGGGAATCATCATACATGCAAGTAAAAAATAAATATCGCGGTTTTACCAAACTGGGCTTGGTTGGTTCGGGCTTGTTGTTGGGCTTTATGTTAAGTCTGACTTATTCTGCCGTGGCAGAAAAAATGGCAAAACCTGAATTGCCGCTAGATGACCTGCGCGCGTTTGCCGAAGTGTTTGGCAAAATTAAAACGGATTACGTTGAACCGGTTGAAGACAAAAAGCTCATTTCAGAAGCCATCAGCGGCATGCTCACCGGCCTAGACCCCCACTCAAGCTACATGGATGTTGATTCATTCAAAGACATGCAGGCAGCCACGCAAGGTGAGTTTGGTGGTTTAGGCATTGAAGTCGGTATGGAAGATGGCTTGGTGAAAGTGATTTCACCAATTGAAGATTCACCTGCTTATGCGGCCGGCATTAAAAGTGGTGACCTCATCATGAAGTTGGATGAAAAACCTGTAAAAGGCATGACGCTCAATGATGCAGTTAAAATTATGCGCGGCACACCAAATACACCGATTGTTTTAACCATATTGCGCAAAAATGAAAGCAAACCGCTGATTGTGAACTTAGTGCGCGCGGTCATTAAAAACAAAAGCGTGAAATTTAAAATGATCGAACCAGGCTTTGCTTACGCAAGAGTGACGCAATTCCAAGAGCGCACAGGCGAAGACCTCGCAAAAGCGATTAAAACCATGCATGCAGAAAATAAAGGCCCATTCAAAGGCTTTGTGCTTGATTTACGTAACGACCCGGGTGGCTTGCTCAATGGTGCGGTGGGTGTTTCAGCTGCCTTTTTACCAAAAGACACGTTGGTGGTTTACACCGAAGGCCGTGCGCAAGATTCAAAAATGAACCTGACGGTTAACCCTGACAATTACGCGCGTGGCGGTGCCGCGAATGATTACATGCGTGATATTCCAGCAGATTTAAAAACCGTACCGATGGTGGTGCTTATCAACGCAGGCTCGGCTTCCGCTTCTGAAATTGTGGCGGGCGCTTTGCAAGACCACAAGCGGGCAAAGTTAATTGGCGTGCGTACCTTTGGTAAAGGTTCAGTGCAAACCATTATGCCGATGAACAATGGCGCGGCGATTAAATTGACTACCGCGCGTTATTTCACGCCAAATGGCCGTTCAATTCAAGCAAAAGGCATTGAGCCGGATTTTTATGTTGAAGACGGTACGGACCAATCGTACAACATTCATGAAGCGGATTTATCGCGCCACATTAGCAACCCAACGGACGACAAATCTAAAGATGCAGCAAAAGCCGAAGCCGCTAAAGCCGCGCAAGATGCAGCAAAAGCGGAAGCTGCCAAAGCTAAATTGAATGAGAAAAAATACGCCGAGCCAACAGCGCCAATTGAGCCTGCCAGCAAGGATGACTTACAATTTGCGCAGGCCATGAATTTTCTAAAAGGCAATCCAGTGGTTGAATCTGTGCGGCCAAAGGTTGAAACTGCCGAAGCAAAATAGCACTTCAACAATAGGTGATTTAAAATAAAAGTCCGCTTCGTGCGGATTTTTATTTTCAAGCGCGATAAATATTATCAAAAAGCATTGAACACTACCACCGAGTTTATGCACTGTGTTTATAATGCGATATGACTTTAACCATTCAAGAACTTATTCAAGAGGCAGACCGTTGCGTGGCTTGCGGCTTATGCTTACCGCACTGCCCGACCTATCGAAAAACCGGTTCTGAGGCCGATTCACCCCGCGGGCGCATTCAGTTAATGCGTGCTGTGGCGCAAGATATTTTGCCCAATAATGACCGCTTTAAACAACACATCGATTTATGCTTAAGTTGCCGCAGCTGCGAATCAGCCTGCCCCAATAACGTAAATTATGGTGCGCTGGCCGATACCGCCCGCGCAGTGTTTGTGCCTAAAAAGCGCCTATTTTCAGGCTTAGTAAAACCGTTTATTCGCCATCGAAAATTAGCCAATTTAGCACTTTGGCCACTTTGGTTTTTGCAAAAAACTCACCTGCTGAGTCCGCTAAAAAAACTAGTTCCCACTGCAGGTTTTTTACCAAATATTACTGAGCCCGTTTCTTGGAAACCCCTCTACGCTTCATCTGCACCCAAAAAAGGGGCGGTAAGCTTATTTTTAGGCTGTACCAGCCAAGCGCTCGACCAAGCCACGCTAACAGCCAGCATTACTGTACTCAACGCACTGGGTTTTGATGTGCACGTACCCACGCGCCAAACCTGCTGTGGCGGAATTGCCAGGCAAATGGGCGATGCTGAAGAGTCCGCGCGTTTAGTTGCAACAAACCAGAATGTATTTGATGCCGCCATGCCTATCCTCACCGTTGCAAGCGGTTGTGGGGCTGGTTTGTGTGATTACTTGTCTACGCACCATATTCAAGACATCAGCGCTTTTTTAAGCACTTGTGATTGGTCTGACGTTAAACTTTCGCCCTTAGAAATGCGTGTTTTTGTGCAAGATCCGTGTACATTAAGAAACGTGCAAAAAAGTCATCAAGCGGTTTATCAACTGCTCAAAAATATACCTGCACTTGAAGTTGCAGCCCTGCCTGGCAATAGCCAATGCTGTGGTGGCGCCGGCACCTACATGCTCAATCAAAAAGAAATGGCAAACAGTTTATTAAATGACAAGCTTTCTGCCATCAAGTCAAATGATGTTGTTTTGCTGGCAACTTCCAATATAGGTTGCAGTCTACACATTGCCAATGGTTTGCGCGCGCAAAATGCATCTGTTACAGTGGTTCATCCAGTGCAAATCATAGCCAAGCAGCTAGTCTTTAAGTCCTAACCGAATAAATCAAGGAGCAATCAGTTGAGCAAGCTAGATCATTTCATTGTGGAATTTGATACCGCACTACGTACCTTGTTTGCAAAACCGCACAGTGTGCGTCAGCATCCAGATGCTGCCATTGCTGAAGCTGATTTATCTGATACCGAAAAAAAACACGCCAGCGCGCTGATGCGTGTCAATCATACTGGTGAGGTATGCGCGCAGGCTTTATACAGCGGGCAATCGCTCACGGCGCATCATCCCGAAATTACCAGTGCTTTAAAGCAGGCCGCGCTTGAAGAAACCGAGCATCTTGCCTGGTGCGAAACGCGCATCGCCGCGCTTGGCGGGCGCACCAGCGCGCTAAACCCTTTGTTTTACGCAGGATCATTCACCTTAGGCGCAGTGGCTGGGGCGTTGGGTGACAAATGGAATTTAGGATTTTTGGCAGAAACCGAACAGCAAGTCGGCGCACATTTAGCCAGCCACCTTGAACTACTCCCTGAAACCGACCTCAAAACCAGAAGCATCATTACGCAAATGCAGCAAGATGAGGCTGAACACGCAGCACTGGCAAAACAGCATGGTGCCGCAGATTTACCCGCACCAATTCAATTTTTAATGAAAAAATCTTCTAAATTGATGACGACTGTTGCATACTACGTATAACAAAATTTAACAAAAGAGTGGAATCATAAAAATGCAAAAATTTAGCGACGTGTTACTCACATTAGAGGATGCATCACACGTCAAACGCATCGCATTATTTAACAAAGATGGCAGCCCCGCAGGCGTCATTGACAACAAACCCGGCAGTCAAGGCTCGGTAAAAGTGTATTACCACCTTTACCGCATGTATGGCGAAATTTCGCTGGACGCGGCGGTTGAAGGCCTGAGTTTATATGCCGAACACACAGAAGATGCAGAAAACTGCCCAGGCAAACACCCGAACGTAGACCGCCTGTTAAATATTTTGGAAGATGAACAACCGTTGACAGTGGAAGTGACTGAAATTTAATTTTTTTGCGCGTTGTAATTTGCTGTTAGCAATTTTTTTAAGCAGCGCGTTTTAACCAAACTATTTACGTGAATGTTTCTAAAAAACAGAAAAATTCACGTTATTTTTAGACCAACCTTTTTTGATGCTCTGCGAGCCTTATAAATAAAGGCTTCCAGGGCATTTATTTTTTCTCGGCGCAAATAACCCGTTTTGCCTTAACTAAAATCGGGGGCTTTGATTTCAAAACTGTGCGTAATTTCTACTGAC
>JAKQTB010000062.1 GCA_029569495.1 Pseudomonadota bacterium
TACAGCAATTTTGGATTGGGCAAAATCAAATGATGTTGGTTTTTCCAGTGTGGTATCCATGGGCGCTTCGGTCGATGTGGATTTTGGTGAGATACTCGATTATCTAATTTCTGATACAAAAACCCATAGCATCTTGCTGTATATAGAAGGCATTCATAACGCACGCAGTTTTATGAGTTCAATGCGTGCTGCAGCCCGTATCAAGCCTGTTATTTTGGTGAAAGTAGGTCGGCATCCTGCGGCCTCTCATGCCGCTATCTCGCATACTGCCTCTATTGTCGGTTCGGATGATGCTTTTGATGCCGCTGTACGGCGTGCGGGGGTGGTTAGGGTGCAAACGGTGACGCAGCTATTTTCGGCGGCTAAAGCACTTTCATGCGGATTCGACCCAACGGGCAATCGATTAGCGATAGTCACTAACGGCGGCGGCCCAGGTGTTATGGCTACGGATTACGCGCTTGATCTGGGTTTGGAGATGGCTACTTTGTCTGATTCGACAATCAAAATGCTCAATCAAGTTTTACCTCCCACTTGGTCACATGGTAACCCTGTCGATGTTATTGGCGATGCTCAAGCCGACCGTTATGAGCTTGCCATTAAAGCCTGCTTGGAAGATCCAAATGTTGATGGTGTGTTGACTATATTAACGCCGCAAGCCATGACTAAGCCTTTAGAAGTGGCTAATGTTGTTATAGCGCTTTCAAATCAGTACAAAAAACCATTACTGACTTCTTGGATGGGTGAAGAGCAAGTTCAAGAATCGCGCGAGGCTTTTAATCATGCTAAAAAGCCCAGTTTCCGCAATCCTGAATCAGCGGTTGATGTGTTCTCATTTCTTTCCGCCTATCATCGAAACCAAAAGCTTTTGATGCAGATGCCAGGTCCAATTGCACATCATTTAGAGCCGGATGTGGAAAGTGCACGTATGATTATCGAGGGGGCATTGCAAGAAAAGCGCAAAGTATTAGGAGAGATGGAATCTAAAGCATTGTTGTCAGCCTTTCGTATTCCTGTGGCACAAACCATGGTAGCTCGCTCGCCGAATGAAGCTTTATTGATTGCGCAACAGTTGGGTTTTCCTGTGGCCATGAAGATAAACTCACCTGATATTACGCATAAGTCCGATGTTGGTGGTGTTCGGTTAAATCTGACTAATGCGCAGGAAGTGCGCACTGCCTACCACGAAATCATTGAAAGTGTAATGATGAATCGGCCAAAGGCACACGTGAATGGCATTTCAATTCAGCCGATGATTGTTAAACCTAACGGACGTGAGTTAATGGTAGGCGTGACTAATGATGCGGTATTTGGCCCGATTATTACATTTGGCGCGGGTGGTATTACGGTAGAGATTGTCGGAGATAGATCTGTAGCACTTCCGCCACTGAACAGTTTCTTGGTTAAAGATTTAATTCAAGGCACCCATGTGGCTAAGATGCTCGGCACTTTCCGCAACATGCCACCAGTGAATATGAGTGACCTTGAAAGAGTATTGCTGCGCGTATCAGAAATGGTCTGTGAACTGCCTATGCTGATGGAAATGGACATTAATCCGCTTATTTTAGATGAAAATGGGGTGTTGGCGGCTGATGCTAGAATCATTGTCGGAGTGCGACCACCAAGCGCTGATTGCTATTCACATATGGCCATATGCCCTTATCCAACTCACTTGGTTGACAACTGGCAGTTGGCAGATGGCACAGATGTGGTGATTAGGCCAATACGTCCAGAGGACGTATGGCTAGTGCAAGATTTTGTAAGAAACCTTTCTGAAGAGTCGCGTTATTTTAGATTTATGAAAAGTGTTGAGCAACTAAGTGAAACATTGTTAGTACGCCTTACACAAATCGATTACAGCCGCGAAATGGCACTGATTGCGATTAGAACTGTAAATGATAAAGAAGTAGAATTAGGTGTAACACGCTATGCCATTAATCCAGATGGAGAAAGCTGTGAATTTGCACTTGTTGTTGCTGACAACATGCGCGGCACAGGTTTAGGCCATAAATTGATGACCACTTTAATAAATATTGCACGCTCTAAAGGCCTAAAACGCATTGAAGGTGAAGTATTAAAAAACAACTCCAGCATGCTCAAGCTGATGAAACGATTGAGTTTTAGCGCTAAAACGAACGAAGATGATACTAATATTAAAGATGTATATTTAGATTTATAGGTGAAAAATGCGCACAGCTTATATTTCTCACCCTGAATTTCTTAAGCACGACATGGGGCCAGACCACCCAGAATGCCCCGCGCGTATGTATGCCATCACCGACCAGCTCATTGCTTCAGGCATATTAGATTATTTAAATCACTACGAAGCGTCAAAAGTTGGCAAAGAAATACTCGCCCTAGCGCACAGTGTTGACTATATTGATTGGGTTTACCAAAACGCGCCAAGCGATGGTTTAATAGATTTAGATGGCGACACTTTAATGAACCCATACACGCTAGATGCGGCGCTTTATGCCACGGGTGCAGTTGTTAATGCGGTAGATTTAGTGTTGTCTGGTGAGGTGAACAACGCCTTTTGCAATATTCGCCCGCCTGGCCACCACGCTAAGCGCAATGGCGCATCGGGCTTTTGTATTTTTAACAATGTGGCGGTGGCAGCGGCCTATGCGCTTGAACATCGCGGCTTGCAACGCGTGGCGATTGCTGATTTTGATGTGCACCATTGCGATGGCACTGAAGATATTTTTCGTGATGACCCACGCGTAATGCTGTGCTCCACTTTTCAGCATCCTTATTACCCTTATTGTGGGGCAGAGAGCGGTAATGACCACATCATTAACGTGCCGTTGGCCGCTGGCACCAGTGGGGAAGGCTTTAGGTCGGCGGTTGAAGAGCGTTGGCTGCCAGCACTCACAGGCTTTAAGCCGGAACTGATATTGATATCAGCAGGGTTTGATGCGCACCGAGAAGACGATATGGGTGGCTTGGCCTTGCACGAAAAAGATTATTTATGGGTCACGCAACAGCTTAAAAAAATCGCCGAGCAATTTTGCCACAAACGCATTGTTTCAGCACTTGAAGGCGGTTATGAACTGCACGCCCTTGGCCGTAGTGTGATGACGCACGTGAAGTGCCTTGCCGAGCTTTAATGTTAAGCAAAAAACATTAAGAAACGTGCTTTTTAGCACAAGTTCATTTCACCACCTCTGTAAGCCAGTTTCTATGAGGCTCAAGAGGCGTTGTTTTCTATCGGGTGTTTTTAGCTTTACAAAATACCCAAAAGATTTAGCTAATTTTCGGCGCATTTTACACCTGCGTTAGCAGCTTTCTAATCGCATACTCATCCAGCCCTTTGCCGATTAAAACAATGCGGTTTTCGGGTTCATCTTCAGTCCAGCCTTCTAATAAGGTTGGCGGGTAAGGGGTAAAATGCACGGCGTGAATCGCCAAAGGTGCGGCTTGGTCAGCCGCGTGGATAATACCTTTTAGGCGCAAAAGTTTATCGCCATGCGTTTGGCATAGTTTCAAAATCACCGGTTTTAAATCGCGCCAGTTAAGCGGGCTGGGCAGGGTGACGGTAAAACTGCTGATTTCATCGTGCTGGCTGGCTTGTGGCAGCGTGCCTTTAGGGCGCGCAACTTTTAACGGCGCGCGCAACCAGCGTTCAGGTTCGGCACGTTTGCCAGTGGGGTCAAACAGGCCGACATCAATAATAAAATCGGGGTCTATGTCGCCATGCACAATCTTGTGCTGGGTGGCACCGGGGTTAATTTCAATCAACTTTTCTTTGAGTGCGTTCACTTCATCTGCACTGGCTAAATCGGTTTTGGTGAGTAGCAACACATCGGCCACTGCCGCTTGTTTGCGCGCTTCCAAGTGTTCTTGCAACTGTTTTAAGCCATAAGCGCTATCCACCGTCACCACCACTGCATCTAACCGAAACACGCTTTCAATCACTGGCTCGTTCATTAGATTGCCCAAAATTGGGCTAGGGTCGGCCATGCCGGTGGTTTCAATCACTAAGCGATTAAATTGCGGAATCGCCTGCAACGCACGCTTAAAAAATAAATCGCGCATGGTATCGGCCAGCTCATTTTTGAGCGAGCAACAGATGCAGCCAGATTCTAAAAGCACCGTGTTATCGGCAATATGCTCACCCTCCACTTGCGTGGCCAAAATGTGGTCTAGCCCCGTGCTACCCAGCTCGTTAATAATTACCGCGCTGTCTTTCATGCGCGGGTTTGCCAGCAATTTATTGAGTAGTGTCGTTTTGCCTGAACCTAAAAAGCCAGTGAGTAAGGTGACGGGAATGCGTGTGTCCATGTGCTTATTTTATCTTAAATTAGCTAACTTCATCAGCTTCATCATGAACGGCATTCCACTTTGGAAATGGGTCATCTAATAGTTTCCAGCCGTCCATACCGAGTGCTATTTCTTGCGCGTTTAGCAAACACGCATCAAAGCCAGCAATAATCGCGTCACGGTTCATTTGCATGCCTATAATCACAATTTCTTGCTGTCTGTCACCATAGGGTTCTTGCCAGCGGTCTTGAATCATTTGCAGTTGTTCTTTGTCTTCAGGCCAGTAATTTTTAGGGGAGGCTGCCCACCAAAAGCCAGCAGGTTCTGTGCGTGTAATTGCCCCCGCTTGTGACCAGTTCAAACAATACTCTGGGCGGCTGGCTATCCAAAAATGGCCTTTTGAGCGTATAACGCCTGCCCATTCTTGATTAAACCAATGCCATAAACGCTGCGGATGAAATGGCTGGCGCGCGCGATAGACAAAGCTAGAAATGCCGTATTCTTCGGTTTCTGGCACATGTTCACCGCGTAGTTCTTGTAGCCAGCCTGGGGCGTTGGCGGCATCGTCAAAGTTAAACTTACCAGTGTTCATTACACGTGCAAGCGGTACTTTGCCAAAGCTTGCATGCGCAATGTCGGCGCGTGGGTTAAAGGTTTTAAGCAGTGCTTCAAGCCGTGCAATTTCATCTTTTGTTAATAAATCAGTTTTGTTGAGTACTAACACATCGCAAAATTCAATTTGCTCAATCAGTAAATCTACTACTGTGCGCTCATCATCATCCCCCAGCGATTCACCACGGTCGGCAATAAAGTCACGGGAGCTGTAATCTTTTAAAAAGTTGTAAGCATCCACTACGGTAACCATGGTGTCTAATTGCGCTACATCCGATAAGCTCACGCCATCTTCATCGGCAAAAGTGAAGGTTTCGGCAATGGGCAATGGTTCGGCAATGCCAGTGGTTTCAATCAGTAAATAGTCAAACCGGTTTTCTTTAGCTAAGCGTGTAATTTCTATCAATAAATCTTCTCGTAGCGTGCAGCAAATGCAACCGTTGCTCATTTCCACCATTTTTTCATCTTGGCGTGAGAGCGCAGCACCACCATCGCGCACCAGTTGCGCGTCAATGTTTACTTCAGACATATCGTTTACAATCACCGCCACGCGCTTGCCTTCGCGATTGTTTAAAATGTGATTAAGCAGAGTGGTTTTACCCGCGCCTAAAAAACCTGACAACACAGTCACTGGGAGTTTTTTCATTTGTTTTCCAAATTATAATTAATGCAAAAAGCGGGTTTTAAACCAAGCACATTGCTAAACCTTTTTCAAAAGCATTTCGTGGCAACGCTTTACCAATAAACACCAATACCGATTCACGCTTTTCATTGGGTTTCCAAGCCGAGCCTTGTTCGCCGCCCATGAGCATATGTACGCCTTGAAATACGGTTTTATGGTCGTCCCCCGCAATATTCAAAATGCCTTTGTAGCGCAGCAACTGAGTGCCGTAAATTTCGAGCAACCCGCTGATAAACACCTCTAGTTTTTGCAGGTCAAAAGCACGTTCGCTGCGAAACACAAACGAGCCAATTTCATCATCATGCTCGTGGCTCACGTCTTCTAAAAAGTCCGGCTCAATTTTGAGTATTTCATCGAGTACAAAACCGCCAATATCTAAAATATCGGCAATGTCTGCTTTGCCAAAATGCACGTTTTTAATCGGCGCGCGCGGGTTAATTTGGCGCAGCCTTGCGGTGATAGCTTGTACTGCTTCATCTGTCACTAAATCCGTTTTTGAGAGCAAAATCCGATCAGCAAAGCCTACTTGCTCCAGCGCTTCATGGTGTTCGTCAAGTTGTTGCATGCCATGCACGGCATCAACTACGGTAATAATGGCATCTAGCTTGTATTGTTCGCGTATCGCCTCTTCTACAAAAAACGTTTGTGCCACAGGGGCTGGGTCAGCTAGGCCAGTGGTTTCAATAATCACGCGGTCAAACCTCAACTTTTCTTTGCTGCGGTCACTTGCGTTTTGGCCAGCAAGATTGCGTTGTGATAAATCACCTAAAATCCGCACTAAATCGCCACGCACAGTGCAGCAAATGCAGCCGTTATTCATTTCTACAATTTGCTCTTCCCCTTGAATCAGCAAATCACCATCAACGCCTGCTTCACCAAATTCATTTTCAATTACGGCAATGCGCTGCCCATGATGTTCACTTAAAATACGGTTCAATAAAGTTGTTTTTCCTGCGCCTAAAAAGCCTGTGAGAATTGTGGCAGGAATACGTTTATCGGTGCTTGTTGTCGTCATGTTAAGTCCTTCAGTTGAGTAATAGTTTGTTCAACGCCACCACGCCTAGCCCAGCCGCCATTAAGCTCAGTTGCAAGGCCATATCACGCGGCTTGCGGTGGTGATGTAGTTCAGGGACCAAATCGGCCACGGCAATATAAATAAAACTAGCGGCCGCCAGCACCAATATGTAGGGAATGGCCGCATGGGCATTGCTTAAACTCAACCAGCCAATCACACCGCCTAAGGTCATGGCCGCACCTGAAAGCGCATTAAGAATTAAGGCCTTGCGTTTTGAAACGCCCGCATCTAACAGCACCATAAAGTCAGAGATTTCTTGCGGAATTTCATGGGCAATAATGGCAATGGCCGCCGCCCAGCCTAACTTCCAATCGGTTAAAAACGTTGCCGCCAGCAATACACCATCCACAAAGTTATGCATACCATCGCCAATCACTATCATGGTGACTTGAGGTTTATGCTGAGTTTTGCCTAAGTGCGTGGCATGGTCGTGCCGCCAAAGGGCAAGTTTTTCTAACAGAAAAAAGCCCATGATGCCTGCAATCAATATCCAACCTGCTTGGGTAATATCTAAACCTAGATTAACCGCTTCAGGCAAAATATCGGTGAGCGCAAAACCTAGCAGCACGCCAACCGCAAACGCCACCATGCGGTTGGCAAAGCGGGCTAAAAAAGTGAGCGCGACCAAGCTTGCCAGCAAGACTGAAAGTACGCCGCCCACCAAGGTGGCTAAGATAATTTGTAGAAGTGTCATTGAGAAAGACTAAAAAGCAACAATGTTGCATTTTAGTGGGGTGGGCAAACAAATGCAACAAAATTGCATTTATATATTTTAAGTTAGTTAAGCTGAATCTTGCCTAGAATTAACCGCTGCACATTCCTGGCATAAGCCCTTGAAATGGATGTCAATGGATTCAACATGGTATTTATCAAGCACTTGCTGTGTAAATTTTGGCGCAACTTCGTGTACACATGTCACGCTTCCACATTGACGGCACAACAAATGTGCATGTGCATGCGATGGGTTGGCGAATAGTGAGGCTTTATTTGATGCCGAAACAATTTTTTGGAGGGGTGGGCTACTTAATTGAAATTTCCACGCGCGATTTCCAGCAGAAATTTTATGAATAAGCTGATATTTTGTCAGCCAATCAAGCACACGGTAAATGGTCACGCGGTCAAATTCTTTTTGCGGAGGTAGTTTATCTAAAATTTCAGAATGGCTTAAAGCGCTGTTTGTTTGAGCAAGTACATTTAAAACCGCAATACGCGCTTTAGTTGGCCTTAGCTTTTTATCGAATAATAATTGATCAATATTCATAGAAATGTTGTGACGCCTTGTTAACCTAAACCATGCTACCCAGCGGGATGTTGAGCAACGTGTTTTTGCCTGAGCTTAAAAAACCAGTGAGCAGGGTGACGGGAATGCGTTTATCCATAATTGATTGTGATTGGTAACTTAAATATAGAATGGCATTGTAGCGTTATTACACATAAGCATAACAAATTTAGTGTTTAGGCTAACGTGTAAAATTAAATGTGTTATATTGTGTACATTGTATTTTATGGGGTAAAACCATGACCAGCACAGTGACTATTCGCTTAGAAGAATCTACCAAAATCAAGCTAGAAAAATTAGCCGAATCTACCCATCGCACACGCTCATTTTTAGCGGCTGAGGCCATTAAAGCTTTTG
>JAKQTB010000063.1 GCA_029569495.1 Pseudomonadota bacterium
TTTTTAGCTTGTTGCAAATTCATTTTTAGCATCGCTTTGAGTTTTTTAATTCTGGGGTAAGTTGTTTCTGGCTGTTGCGGTAACACTAAAATGGGAATGCGTTGACCAATTTCCAGTTGGTCAAACAGCGCTTGCGAATCAAGAAAACTTTCAGCGTCATATTTTTTGCCGCCAAACACATAGCTATAAGCGATGATGCAGTCTCTTTCGGTCGTGGTGTCTGCATCACTGCTGTTGGGGCTGTTTTTTACGATTGCATCATCCACGCGTTTATCTGTAATGGTGGCGTTTACTTCACGCCCATATTGCTTGAGTAGGCCTTTTTCATAGTAATACTGTACGCTACTGTAATTGCTAGTCAAATTGAAAATAAAGATGCTAATGCCGGCCAGCAAAAATAAGCCGCCAAAAATATAAAGCCCGCCATCTTCAGCCGCTTTAAAATAAATGACGGCTGCACCTATGCCAGCAAATATCAGGCTCATGCAGAGTAATAGTAAAAATATACCTGCGTGTTGCTTGAGCACGGCGCGCATCAATTTGCGCTCAAATGGCAGATTGTTAGGGATAAGCAAAGTGGAGCTCTCTAAAGTTTGGGCCGAAAAAACGAATAAGCATATCGAAATTTTGCACATTTTAATACAGTATTTTCAGGCATGAATCCTTATTACGCATGGTAAAATGCGCAGCTCATGAATCAGCCAAAAGCAAATATTCCAAATTTAATCAATGCGCTAGCCAACTGTATGCTGGCAGACCGTCATGCGCTTAGGCGCAAATTGCGCGATGTGGCAGATTTGCAAAAAATAGGCGATGCTCAAGCTAATGGTAAAGCGCAGCGTTTGCTGGGGGAAGTGGCGCAAAAAATGCGCGCATCACAAGCCAAATATGCAGCGCGCCTCGCTAATTTGCCTAAGCCTGATTACCCTTTAGAACTGCCCGTTAGCGGCAAAAAAGACGAAATTGCCGCAGCTATTGCCAAACATCAGGTGGTGATTATTTGCGGCGAGACGGGCTCGGGTAAAACTACGCAAATTCCCAAAATTTGTTTGGAGCTTGGCCGTGGTGTTTCTGGCTTAATCGGCCACACCCAACCGCGCCGCATTGCTGCGCGCTCGGTAGCTTCACGCATTGCGCAAGAGCTCCACTCTCCATTGGGCGAAGTGGTGGGCTACAAAGTCAGGTTTAACGACAAACTTTCTGAATCGAGCTACGTAAAGCTGATGACGGACGGTATTTTGCTGGCCGAGACACAGGGCGATAAGTTTCTTAACGCGTATGACACCATTATTATTGACGAAGCGCACGAGCGTAGCCTGAACATTGACTTTTTGCTGGGCTATTTAAAGCAACTTTTACCAAAACGACCCGATTTAAAAATCATTGTTACTTCTGCCACCATTGATGCAGACCGTTTTTCAAGCCATTTTAATGGCGCACCGGTGATTGAAGTTTCTGGCCGCACTTTTCCGGTGGAAATTCGTTATCGGCCATTGGGCGCGGCGGGTTTTCGTGCAAAAGAAAGTGCTGAGGCTGACAATGCACAGTTTGATTTAGACGATGACACGATTTTTGGCATCGCCCGAAAAGCTAAAACCGAAGCACGCTGGCTTGAAGAAGATAACGAAGAAGAAGCCATTGAAGAAGCTATCATGGACGCGGCTGATGATTTGTTACGGCAAGGTGATGGCGATATTTTGGTATTTTTGCCGGGTGAACGCGAAATTCGTGATGTGGCTGACCATTTGCGCAAGTACCAGGGCCGTTCAGCCAAGCTCAAGCACATTGAAGTGCTGCCTTTGTTTGCGCGTTTGAGCATTGAAGACCAGCAAAAGATTTTTAAAAGCCACAGCCTGCGCCGCATTGTGCTGGCCACTAACGTGGCTGAAACCTCGCTCACTGTGCCGGGCATTAAATATGTGATTGACGCGGGTTTGGCGCGGGTGAATCGCTATAGCTCACGTGCCAAAGTGGAGCAGCTGCAAATTGAAAAAATCAGCCAAGCAGCTGCCAAACAAAGGGCAGGGCGCTGTGGGCGGGTGTCTAACGGTATTTGTGTACGGTTATATTCAGAGCAAGATTTTAACGGTCGCCCAGAGTTTACCGAGCCGGAAATTTTGCGTAGTTCACTGGCTAGCGTAATTTTACGCATGGCGGCATTGCGTTTGGGCGATGTGGCTGAATTCCCTTTCATTGAAGCGCCCAGCACGCGGCTGATTGCCGATGGGTATTTGCTGTTGCAAGAATTAGGCGCGGTGGATGCGCGTCGCCAAATTACCGAAACAGGTTTACAACTTGCCAAATTGCCGCTTGACCCGCGCGTGGGCCGCATGATTTTAGCCGCCAAACGTGAAGCCTGCTTAAAAGAAATTTTAATCATCGCAAGCGTGTTAAGCATTCAAGACCCGCGTGAACGGCCAATGGACAAACGCGAAGCGGCCGACCAAGCCCATGCTAAATTTGCAGGCGAAGGTTCAGATTTTATGAGCTACCTCAAGCTGTGGGATTGGTTTGACGCAGCCCTTAACACTAAAAAATCCAACAAAGATTTACTGAATCAATGCCACAGCAATTTTTTATCATTTTTACGCTTAAAAGAATGGCGTGAGTTGCACGGGCAATTGCTTGAAATAGTCTCTGAGATGGATTTTAAGCGCAATGAAAAAGAAGCGAATTACGAGCAAATTCACAAAGCACTATTGGCGGGCTTGCTAGGCAACATTGGCTTTAAAGATGGTGAAAGTGAATCATACGCGGGTGCGCGCGGCATTCGCTTTCACATCGCGCCGGGCTCAACCTTAAAGAAAACGCGGCCAAAATGGGTTATTGCTGCCGAGTTGGTCGATACCACCAAACTCTATGCGCGTTGCGTGGCCAAAATTGAACCCGATTGGATTGAGCCGCTCGCCCGCGGTTTAACGGAAAGCCATTATTCAGACCCGCGCTGGGATAGAAAAATGGGCATGGTTAATGCGTGGGAGCGCGTGTCACTGTATGGTTTGACCATTATTCCAAAACGTCGCGTGCATTATGGGCCGATAAATCCAGTTGAATCACGCGAGATTTTTATTCGCGAAGCCCTCGCCAATGGTGAATTTGATACGCGCGCGCCGTTTTTTATGGCGAATGAACGCTTGATTGCGGAAGTGGAAGAACTGGAACATAAAGCGCGACGCCAAGATGTGCTGGTGGATGAACATCAGTTATTTTCATTTTACGATGCAAAAATACCGGCCGATATTGTTAACGCAGCAAGCTTTGAAAAATGGCGTACTGAGGCCGAGAAGCTTAATCCAAAACTGCTGTATTTAACGCGCGATGACCTCATGCGCCACGGTGCAGATGCAATTACGGCCGTGCAGTTTCCTGAAAAAATTCTGCTGGATCACGTTGAAACGCCGTTGAAATACCGCTTTGAACCCGGCCATGTGTTGGATGGCGTCACTGCAACTATTCCGCTAGCATTGTTAAATCAGTTAAATCCTGTGCAAACCGAATGGCTCGTGCCGGGCATGTTGCGCGAAAAACTCACTTATTTAATTAAGGCACTGCCAAAAACTTTTCGCCGCGTGTGCGTGCCGGTGCCGGAGTTTGTCACGGGCTTTTTAGAGTCTGTTGATTATCAGTTTTCAACGCCCATCCTAGAAACTTTGGCGAGCTATATTCAACATAAAACTACGCTAAAAGTGAGTAAAGATGACTGGGATTTAAACGACATTCCACCACATCATCTGATGAATTTCAGCGTAATTGACGATGCTGGGCGCGAGCTGGCCATGGCGCGCGATTGGAATGCGCTCAAGAAACAATTGGGTTCAGCCGCACAGCTTACTTTTAGAAATACGTCACCCGACATTGAAAAAACTGGCTTAAAACAGTGGGATTTTGGCGACTTACCGCAAACCTTGAGTTTTGAGCGTGATGGCTTGAAAGTTGTCGGTTATCCAGCACTTGAAGATGAAATTGAGAGTGTTTCAGTGAAGTTGTTTGATACCGAACGTGAGGCAGTAGTCAATCTGCGTAAAGGGGTTTGCCGGCTGATGCGCTTTGAGTTAAAAGAGCAAATGAAGCAGCTTGAAAAAAGCCTGCCAAATTTTAATCAATATGCACTCACTTTGAGAGGCGTGATGTCGCCGGAAGATTTACGCGAAGATATGCTGCTAACGATTGCTGACCGCGCTTTTATTGGTGAAGATGACTTACCGCGCACCAACGACGACTTTATGAAACTTAAAGCCAGAGCGCGCACGCGCTTGCCTGCGGTTACGCAGGCGGTGGCAAGGCAAGTGCAGGCTATCGCAACGGAATATCAATTGCTGGTTAATCAGCAAGCAAAAATGCCAGCAACAGTGAACCGCCTCAAGCGTGATGTTGAGCAACAGATTTACTTATTGGTGTACAAGGGCTGCTTTAGCCAAACCCCGTGGGAACATTTGCAGCATATTTCGCGTTATTTAAAAGCGCTGCGGCTGCGCATTGAAAAACACCCAGCAAACCCTGACCGTGACGGTAAAAATGCGGCCAGCGTCGGGCAAATTTGGCAAAAGTGGCAAGATAAAGTGAGTGCCTTACAACAGGCGCACCACGATATTCCGCAGGCGTTGCAAGATTTTCGCTGGCTGATTGAGGAATTACGCGTGTCATTGTTTGCCCAAGAGCTTAAAACGCCGTTTCCCGTGTCTATTAAACGGCTTGAAAAGACTTGGGCTGAAATGCACTTTTAGCGGCGTATGCAAAACGCATTTAAAACTGACCCGTTTGACCAATACCTGCTCAAAGCGCGTGGCGACAAGTTAATTCGCATTCATATCAGCCGTAACACGCTGATTGCGGTGATTTTTTCATTATTAGTGCATGCGCTTATTTTGAGCATTGTTGTGCCAAAAATTCAGTTAGATGCGGCTTCGGCCAAACCCC
The DNA here is from genome assembly GCA_029569495.1 of Pseudomonadota bacterium. GTDB lineage: Bacteria > Pseudomonadota > Gammaproteobacteria > Burkholderiales > Methylophilaceae > Methylotenera. The sequence continues at coordinate 4,918 of JAKQTB010000063.1, forward strand.
CAACTGCATTTGAGGTGAGCCTTGCACCGCCAAAATTGCCTGAAGAAATTGTCGCCCCAATTGAAAAGCCAGTACAACCTGAAGAAAAACCAGCGCCAAAAACCATCAAAAAAACGACCAAAAAAATTATCACCAAAAAAGCGGTTAAAACCGAAAAGCCGGTATTAACGGTTCCTGAAGAACTGGCCATGCCGATACCAGTTCCCACAGTTGCAGAAAAGCCAGTAGAAGAGCCACCAACCACTGAAGCGCCCACCGACATGGCGTCTTATGTGCGCCAGCAGCAGGCCAAGCGCAATGCGCAAGAAGCAGATGCCGCACGCCAGAATGCAGAAGCCATTGCGCGTGAGCAAGGGCCGAGTGCCGAGCAACTGCGCGATGAGCGCATTAAAAATAACTTTAAAAATGGCACCAACGGCATATTTGAAATTTCCAGCTTAAGTGGCCGCCGTGCGACCTTTTCATTCAAAGGCTGGACGAACGATTACAGCAACGCACGCCGCCAGTTTTTTGAAGTAGAAGCCAGTGGCGGGCAAGACGTGCGTTTAGTGATGGTGAAAAAAATGATCACCTTGATACGCGAGCATTATCAGGGCGACTTTAACTGGGATTCGCAGCGACTAGGCCGCACCATTATTAAATCTGCACGCATTGAAGATAACACGGAGCTGGAAGAGTTTTTAATGATGGAGTTTTTTGGCACGCACTATAAAACAAAATTTTGAAGGATGTTAGTCAGCGTTCTTACAGTTGTTGCCGATTAAGAAAATACACGGCGAATATAGCTATTTTTACATCATCTTATTTTAATGCCCTGCGAGCCTTTTTTTATAAGGCTCGCAGGGCATTAATTTTTTCTCGAAGCGTTTTGTTGCGTTAAATATTATATTTTACGCAACTATATTCAAGAGAAAGTTACATAGATTTTACTTACAATCGTACAACTTATGTCTTATATAAGATATATGACACAAGAGCGTAATTTGATGTTATAGTGTTAGTTCTGAAAGTATCATAATTCACTTTAATTTAACAACAGTTAAAACTCAGGAGAACATCATGGGAAACGTAGTGATAGTTGCAGCAAAGAGAACTGCCGTAGGCAAATTTGGCGGCGCATTTAATAATGTATCTGCAGTAGACTTAGGAGCAACAGTCATACGTAGCTTGCTTGAATCTACAGGTTTAGCGGGTGATCAGGTTGACGAAGTTATTTTAGGCCAAGTGTTAACGGCGGGTGTAGGGCAAAATCCAGCACGCCAGTCTGTAATTAAAGCGGGTTTACCAAAAGAAGTGCCAGCTATGACTATAAACATGGTGTGTGGCTCTAGCTTAAAAGCAATAATGTTGGGCGCACAAGCGATTAAAAGTGGTGATGCTGAAATTGTGGTTGCGGGTGGGCAAGAAAGTATGAGTACATCACCACACGTGCTCAATGGCTCTCGCAATGGCTTACGCATGGGTGACGGTAAACTGATTGACAGCATGATTGTGGATGGCCTTTGGGATGTTTATAACGATTATCACATGGGTGTGACGGCAGAGAATGTGGCCAAGAAATACGGCATTAGCCGCCAAGAGCAAGATGACTTCGCTTGCGCTTCACAAAACAAGGCTGAGGCCGCACAAAAAGCAAACAAGTTTGTTGATGAAATTGTGCCGTTTACCATCAAAAATAAAAAAGGTGACATTGTGGTGGATGCCGATGAATATCCACGTCATGGCACAACACTGGAAATGCTTGCAGGTTTACGCCCAGCATTTGATAAAGAAGGCACAGTCACGGCGGGTAACGCATCTGGCATTAACGATGGCGCTGCCATGGTGATGTTAATGTCAGCCAGCAAAGCTAAAGCGCTCGGTTTAAAACCACTTGCCACGATTAAGTCTTACGCATCCACAGGTATTGACCCTAGCATTATGGGCATTGGCCCAATTTCAGCCAGCAAACGTTGTTTAGAAATTGCTGGTTGGGCGGTTGGTGATTTAGATTTACTCGAAGTCAACGAAGCATTTGCAGCACAAGCGATTGCGGTGAATAAAGATATGAACTGGGACACAACTAAAGTGAATGTGAATGGCGGCGCTATTGCGATTGGACATCCAATTGGGGCAAGTGGCGCACGCGTACTTGTTTCATTGTTACATGAAATGCAACGTCGTGATGCTAAAAAAGGCCTTACTTCACTTTGTATCGGTGGCGGCATGGGCGTAGCACTTGCCGTTGAAAGATAAATACTAGGATAAAAATTAAGCTATTTTTTGATATTTAAAGATTTATAACAAAATCGTAATCAAGGAGAGAAACATGACTAAACGTATTGCATTGGTAACAGGCGGCACAGGTGGTATCGGGAGCTGTATTTGCAGACAGCTTTCTGCAGATGGTTTTACAGTAGTAGCAAATTATATTGCGCCAGACGAGGAGAAAGCTCAAGCTTGGCTGGCTTCAGAGCGTGCGGCTGGTAGAGATATGCATATCGCCATGGGTGACGTGTCTAACTATGAATCATGCGTGGCAATGATGGCTAAAATCAAAGCTGAAGTGGGTGCTGTAAGCGTGTTGGTAAACAACGCAGGCATTACCAAAGATGGTATGTTTAAAAAAATGCCACTCGAAAATTGGATGGATGTGCTTAACATTAACCTCAACAGCGTGTTTAATGTAACGCGTCAAGTAGTGGATGATATGTTGGCTGCAGGTTGGGGGCGTGTGATTAATATGTCATCTATTAACGGCCAAAAAGGTCAGTTTGGCCAAGCTAATTACTCTGCTGCAAAAGCGGGTATGCACGGTTTCACTAAAGCGCTTGCGCAAGAAACCGCGGCTAAAGGCATTACAGTCAATACAATTTCACCAGGCTATATCGGTACTGAAATGGTCATGGCAATCAAACAAGAAGTGCGCGATCAAATTGTTTCTGGTATTCCAGTGGGTCGTTTGGGTAAACCTGAAGAAATCGCTAAGTTGGTCTCTTATCTAGCATCTGAAGACGCGGCGTTCATTACTGGCGCTAATATTGCTATTAATGGCGGTCAACATATGTGTTAGTTGATTATGTCACCAAGTGAATAGGTGACTAAGCTATAAAACATAGCAAAAAGCCCCGCAATTTGAATTGCGGGGCTTTTTGTTTTAACTAAATCTATTATTAAGATTTAGTGGGTTAAGATTTAGTTGGTTTGTTGCCAGTTTCTTTTTTAGTTGCTGCAGGTTTGGTAGCTACTTTAGGTATTAAAGTAGCCTTAACTGCTTTGGACTCAGTGGCTAAGTCAGGTGCAGCTGGTTTTTCCGTCACTTTAGCAGGTTCAGTATTTGCTGGTGTGGCCTTAACTGGCGCAACTTTAACTGGCGCTGGCGCATCACGTTGTATAAGCCATTTAGCAATTGCTGGCGCCAATTCTTTTTGTGAGCGTGAGCCAACAAAAACGCCAATATGACCACCTTGGAATTCATACAAAGTTTTATCTTCAGAGCCAACTAAGTCATTAAATGGCTTAGTAGCGGCAGGTGGCACTAGGTGGTCAGCAGACGCATAGATATTCAATATAGGCATGGTAATTTTGCCTAAATCTACTGTTTTTCCACCCAGTTTTAACTTACCTTTAACTAATTTGTTGCCTTGGTAGCAGTCTTTAACAAACTGGCGTAAGCATTCACCTGCTTGGCCTGGGCTGTCAAAAATCCATTTTTCCATACGCAAGAAGTTGAGTAACTTTTCTTTGTCTTCCATCACATCAAGCATGTCGATGTATTTTTTGATATTCAAGTTAAAAGGCATGAGCATCAAAAAACCATCATTCAGGATGTTGCCTGGTACAACGCCATAAGCATCTACTAATGCATCAACATCCATGGTTTTTGACCAGTTAAATAGTAGGCCATCGTTAGTGGAAAAGTCAAACGGTGCAACCAGCGTAATCAAGTTCTGTACTTTTTCTGGATGTAATGCTGAATAAATAGCCGAAAATGTACCGCCTTGGCAAACGCCCATTAAGCTTACTTTTTCGCTCTTTGTGCTTTTGCGAACTGCGTTTACGCAGTTATCAATATAACCATTGATGTAGTCATCCATACTTAAATAGCGGTCAGACTGCGTTGGGTAGCCCCAATCGATAATATAAACATCTAGACCAAGCTTAAGCAGATTGCGAATGAAACTGCGGTCAGGCTGAATATCGAGCATATACGGACGGTTCACTAGTGCGTAAACCACTAACACTGGCACACCACACGCTTTATCTGTTTCTGCTTTATAGCGATAGAGTTTTAGCTTGTCTTCTTCATAGACTAACTGTTTAGCCGCAGTGCCAACATCAATTTCTTCAATGTCAGTGAGCAGTTCAGCGCCTTTCATCAGCTTGCTATTAAAATCACCTAAATATTTCATGGTGAGTTTTGCATCAATATTTGAGAACGGATTCGTCATGACTTTATTCCTTAGTTTTCGATGCTGAAGTTTTCAATTCTTGAATTTGCAATTCCATGCTTTTTACTTGTTTGCGCAAATCGTAGACTAATTTATAAACTTCATCCATTTCAGAACGGCGAGCGATAGGAAAAGCCGCAAGTTCATTTTCTACAATTTCGTTATACAGTTTGCGCGCATTGAAGCCTGCTTCTGTCATTGCATTACGTTTTTGCGAGAATGCTTTGGTTTGAAATTGTTTATTAAAAGTTTTTTCGTTAATATCAATCCATAAGGCAAAAAACTCATCAAATTTTTCAAACTTTTCGCCTGATTCAACTTTTTCTGCCAGCGTTTTAACTACAGTTTGCATGGCTTCTTGGCCAGTCATTTGCATCATTTGTTGGTATTCAATATGGCATGCTGCGAAGCTAGATATGGCTTTGGCACATTTTGACATGAGCTCCATTTTTTCACGGTCTTTACCTACAGCAGGTGTGCTAAAAAGTTTGCCTGTGGTGTTTTCAAGCATTGCGTATGCCGCTTGCATCTGAAGGATTAATGCTTCAGGTTGAAAGTCATTTTGTGTGAAATTGCCCTGCATGAAATTGCTAGACTGTGATTTTGCTGCATTTGTCCATGCATCGCTCCAAGGCTTGCCAAATTGCTGGTAAACGTCAGCATAATGAGCGGTCTGCTTTTGTAGTTGGCTCATAGCGTCTAAATCAAAGCTAAACAATTTTTCAAAAAGCTGTTTGATTTTGTCAGGGTCTGCTAAATCTGCATAATTGTTTGGGTCTAGTGTTTTGTTACGAATGGCATTTAACATTGGCTGCCAAAGTCCGTAAAGTTTTTGCATGGCATCATTGCCATACAGTGTTTTGCTGAAGGTATCTTTGGCCAAATTAGCATCGGCACCCATTGGAAATGCTTGAAATGCGGTTTTAGTCCAGTTTGTAAAAGGGTTGTCAGTAGATGCGCTAGTGTTTTGAAAGTACGACTGCATCTGTACTGCCTGATCACGCAAGGCTGAGAAAGCCTGCTGCTGTGTTTTCATCCAACTGTCAAAAAAATCGCTAGGGTTTTCCACTGTCGTTCCTCTTAAGTTTTGCCCTATGGCTCATTGAATGAGTTGGCTAGATGCAAAATAATTAGTAATAGGGGCAGAGCTTGCATCAGTCGCCTTCAGGCAACCAATGCATGCTTGCATGGCTCAACTTAAGCTGTTTTAGCTTTTGCTTTAGCTGGGTTAGCAATGTCAATGAAGCTTTTTAATACTTCACGGCTGATTGCCAATTGTTTTTCATAAGCACTGATGCAGTTTTCTTGCACTTTAAGTGCTTCTTCAGTTGCGCTTTGTGAATTGCTAGCTACTGTGCTAAACCAAGTGTTGAATTGATTCAACGCTTCTTTAGTTTGCGGTGTTTCTGGCAAGCCAGGAATAGTAGTAAAAGCTGCATGTGTTTTACCAATCGCTTCTATCCATTGAACGCGTAAATCTTTTTGAGCATTCAATAAATTATTGAAAACTTGTTTCTGTGTATCAGTTAAAACGTCAAAATATTCAAGTTGTTTATCCATTTTAGTTCCTTTCAAAGTTAAAAATAATTCGCCTTAAATGACTTGTTTAAGTTACTTGCTCTTTTCGGGCGAGGACTGCTTAAGTACATCAAAAAAACTCTTAGTGACTTCGCGACTCATCTCAAGCTGTTTGTCGACTACTTCTTGCCATGCTTGTTGCGCTTTTGCGCCATTTTCAGCGATAAAACGCTGTTGTAATTCTCGTATTGTGTCGCTTAGCATTTGGTTTTCGGCCTTTAAGCTAGCGAATTGCTTCATTAGCTCGTCATACTTAGCTTGCGTCACAAAACCTAGCGTTTGGTAAAACTCCGCCATGCGCTCCATCATTTTGTCTACCCCCGGAAACTCTTGGCTTTCTGATGAATTGCCCCAGAATTTATTAGCAGCTTCCATGCCTTGTTGCTGTGCAATCTTTAAAAACTCATTTGCCCCGTTTTTAAACATTGGGTTAGAAAACATCTCAATCATCATGCGCATTTGCTGTTCAGTCATCATGGCTAGGTTTCCTTTTAACTTGCTTAATTAGTTAAAGCATTACTGTTTATCAGTGTTGCTACTATCATCTGCAGATTTGTCGCTAGTGCCTGATGTCCACATTTGCCATGGGTTGTTCATCATCTTGAACATATCGGCATCTTTCATCGCGCCAAATTGTTTTAACCAAGAGCCCAACATGCCAAAGTAATTTTTAAGATCCCAGCCTGAGTTAAGCATGAATGGCAATGATCTATTTAGGTCACGAATATATGAACGAACCACGTAAGCAACGTTAATATCTGGATCGCCAAAGGCTTCTAAATGCGCTTTGAGCTTATCGTATTCTTCTTCGTCTAATCTTAAGGTGATAGGTTTGAGAGCCATTTTTATTCCAATAAATACATTTAAAGTATGCTTATTGTACTACAAAAGTAATACTAGTCAACTATAAAATGATTATTTTTATAAAAATAGTCTCAAACCTTTGGGTTGAGGTGCTTAAGCTACAGTTTGTTTGAGCTGGTCCAATATTCCTGGATTTTCCAACGTAGAAACATCGGCCGTAATTTCTTCACCTTTTGCTAATGAGCGCAATAAGCGGCGCATGATTTTACCAGAGCGCGTTTTAGGTAAGTTGTCACCAAAGCGGATATCGTCTGGCTTGGCGATAGGGCCAATTTCTTTGCCCACCCAATCACGAAGCTGTGCCACAATCTTTTTGGCCTCATCGCCTTCTGGACGTTCACCTTTTAATACCACGTAGGCCACAATTGCCTCACCCTTGATGTCATGCGGTTTACCTACTACAGCCGCTTCTGCCACTAGTGGGTTAGCTACCAGTGCAGATTCAATTTCCATGGTCCCCATACGATGGCCAGAAACATTTAATACATCATCAATGCGGCCCATAATAGTGAAGTAACCTGTTTCTTTATCGCGGATGGCGCCATCGCCAGCGAGATATAGCTTGCCGCCCAAATCTTCAGGAAAGTAAGATTGCTTGTAACGTTCAGGGTCGTTCCAAATATTACGGATCATGGATGGCCAAGGTTTTTTGATGACTAAGAAGCCGCCAGTACCCCATTCCACTTCTACGCCGCTTTCATCCACCACAGTGATTTTCATGCCAGGGAAGGGCAGTGTACAAGAGCCAGGTACAAGCGGAGTAACGCCAGGCAAAGGCGTAATGGCATGGCCGCCAGTCTCTGTCTGCCAGAAAGTGTCAACAATAGGGCAACGGCCTCCACCCACTTCATTGTAATACCACATCCAAGCATCTGGGTTGATAGGCTCGCCTACCGAACCGAGAATGCGCAAGCTCGATAAATCATGCTGCCGTGGCATGTCGCCACCCAACTTAATAAGCGATCTAATTGCTGTAGGCGCAGTATAAAAAATAGTAACTTTATGTTTTTCTATGACTTTCCAGAAGCGCGAGGCATCAGGATAAGTCGGAATGCCTTCAAATACGACTTGAGTGGCGCCCATAGCCAACGGGCCATAGGCCACATAACTATGACCAGTAATCCAGCCTACATCAGCGGTACACCAGAAAACATCATTGTCTTTAATATCAAAAGTCCAGCGCATGGTGTTCATCGCATGTAATAGATAACCACCTGAAGAGTGCTGTACACCTTTAGGTTTGCCTGTAGAACCAGATGTATAAAGTAAGAATAGCGGATGCTCTGCGCTGACCCAGACTGGGTCGCAGGTATCTGCTTGATTTGCGATAAACTCATCCCACCATATTTCACGCTTAGCATCCCAAGTGACTTCGCCACCTGTACGCTTGAACACTACGATTTTTTCTACAGAATTGCATAACGGGTCTTGCAGGGCTTCATCCACCGCTGTTTTGAGGGGCATTTGTTTGCCACCTCGAAATTGTCCATCACATGTTACGATAACGCGCGCGGCAGCATCATGAACACGCTCGACTAGACTCTTGGCAGAGAAGCCGCCAAATACTACTGAATGTATTAATCCGAGGCGGGCGCATGCTTGCATAGCAACCACTGCCTCAACTCCCATTGGCATGTAGATGACTACACGGTCGCCATTATTTAGACCTAATGATTTAAGCCCGTTAGCAAATTTACACACTTGATGATATAGCGAACGATAGCTGACTGCGGTTGAACTGCCATCGTCAGCTTCAAATATAATGGCAGTTTTATCGCCATTTTTTGACAAGTGTCGATCTAGGCAGTTATAGGAAACATTGAGTTCGCCATCTGCAAACCAACGATAGAATGGGGCTTTGCTTTCATCAAGAGTCTGAGTAAAAGGCTTGTGCCATACCAATAATTCGCGTGCTAGCTTTGCCCAAAAACCCTCATAGTCCTTTTCTGCTTCAGCATAAAGCGCATCATAAGCTGCCATGCCTGAAACAGTTGCTTGTTTAACTGTGTTCTCACTAGGGTGAAAAACGCGAATTTCTTTTGATTCGTTACTCATGCTGTCTCCTCCAAAAGTACTTGATACGATTAAAAGTGCGACATCAGCTTTTATTCAAATAAATACATCAACTTGTTAGCTGCTTTGCCATTGGATGATTGGTATATGAAGAGCATAACTTATCAGCCGAAAAGTGATAATAATACGCTACCAACAAGTCTGTCAACATATATCTTATATAAGACATAAGATATATGATAAATTATTAAATTTAGGTGTAAACTATGACTGCTAAAGGTACAATAATCGCAAGTTAATAAGCAGGCTAGATGGATTTTATTTTATGAAACTCATCTACCCATTGCTTGCATTACGCTAATATTCAAACTGACGCTTAAAGAGAATTAGAGAAATCATGAGTCAACACCATCTTAAGCCATTGTTTTCACCAAAATCAGTTGCCATTTTCGGCGCAAGTGATCGTATTGACTCCGTTGGGCAAATCGTATTTCAGAATATGCTGCAAAGTGGCTACAGAGGCGCACTATATCCAATCAATCCAGACCACTCTGTAGTACAGGGCTGTAAAGCGTTTGCTTCAATCTTGCAAATTAGCGAGTCTATTGAATTGGCAGTGATTGCTACTCCCCCCAAGACGGTTACTGACATTATTGATGCGTGTGGGAAGCATGGCGTCAAAGCAGCGGTGATAATCACCGCAGGTTTTGGTGAGGCGGGCGAAGCAGGCAAGGCGCTAGAATTAGCTGTATTGGAAAAAGCACGCGAGTATGGCATTAGCCTGATTGGCCCCAATTGCTTAGGTGTGATGCGCCCGGATATTGGCC
>JAKQTB010000071.1 GCA_029569495.1 Pseudomonadota bacterium
AAATTACTTCAATTTGTTAGACGTCTGTCTGTTGAATTATCTAATGAGCATTCCAGTCAAAAGAGCCACTCGATATACTTTAAATTAGCCATCGATAGTTATTCGATTTTGACCATTTTTTTGAACGCGTAAATTGGGGACAGGCTGTGTAAAAACGCAAAAATGATTGAGTTGTATGAATGCCCAATCAATCGACTACACATGATTTATTGCATTAGCCTTGGCTAGATTGATGGATATTCAGGTTGGTTTTATCTGTTATGGCACTGCATCTCGCCACATAGGCAATTGATACTCCCTTCAGCAGTGTTTTAACCCGCTTTGCATTGCCTGAATGAGTGCTGCACTGCCTAATAGCTTAATCACACGCTTTAGATTGTAAGCCAAGACATGTAAGCTCATTTCAGTGCTGACCTTTTCTAAACCTCTAGTCTGGAAATGCGTAGCACCCATCCAAGATTTGATGGTACCAAACGGATGCTCCACTGTTTGTTTACGAATCAGCATGGCATCGGGCTGAGCATTTAAACGTGATTGCATTTCATCTAATACGGCTTCGTGTTCCCAACGTCGAATGCGACGTTCTGTGCTAGGCGTACACTTGGACTTAAGCGCACAACTTTTACATGAAGAACTCCAATAGGTATGCAAGACTTTGCCTTGTTCAAAAGAAGTATAACGTTTAATCAGTGCTTGGTTTGCAGGACAACGATATTCATCTTTATCTGCCAGGTAAATAAAGTCTTTTCTATCGTACAAACCCTCAGCACGATTACCGGAGGTCAGCGGCCTTGGTACCAGTGGCGTCACGCCGACTTGCGTACTCGCGAGTATTTCTTCACTCTTAAAATATCCTTTGTCTGCATAGGCGGTGATTTGATTCACGCCCATCGCTTGTTGCGCTTGTACCGACATGTTGGTCAGTTGGCTACGGTCGCTGGCATTGTTGGTCACTTCATGCGCCACAATCAAATGGTTCTGCGTATCAACAGCGGTTTGAACATTGTAGGCTACCATCCCGCCGCCACTCTTACTGGTCGCCATAAAACGTGCGTCAGGGTCAGTGAGCACAACTTGCTTATCGGGCGTCAATTGACTTTGTGCTTCGATGGCTTGCAAGGCTTGCATTTGCTGTTTAAGTTCTGCCAAGCGTTCAGTCAGTCGAATGGATTTGATGGCTGGCTGATGACCCTCATGTTGATCTGCGGTATCAAGCGCCATGAGGTATTGGTTAATATGCGCTTCAACTTGTTGCATACGAAACTTAATCTTGGCTTGGGTAAAGCACTTATCACGACTGTTCACCGCTTTGAATTTACTGCCATCCACGGCGACTACCGCTTCTGTAAATAAATGCATACGGCGGCATAATTCAATAAATTGTTTACAGACCTGGCGAATGGCTTTGCCATTCTCTAAACGAAAGTTAGCGATGGTTTTAAAGTCAGGGGCCAGTCGATGAGTGAGCCACATTAATTCAATATTGCGTTGTGCTTCACGCTCAAGACGACGACTAGACTGAATACGATTGAGATAACCGTAGATATATATTTTTAAAAGGATACTGGGATGGTAACTGGGTCTGCCAGTGATAGCGGGGTTCACACCATCAAATCCCAATTGCGCAAGATTAAGCTCATCAACAAACACATCAACGACACGCACTGGGTTCGTTTCAGTAATGTAATCGTCAAGACATTCGGGTAATAATATGGCTTGAGACCGGTGTTCGCCTTGGATGAATCGCTTCATTTAGAACCCCCAATTTACGCACAACTGATAGGTATCATTATACTAAATCGGGGCGTTTTTACACAATCTGGGGACAAAGCAGTCTGTCAGGCGGTGACAGAACTTCGAGCCAATTCTACGAATAGAAAACAATTAAGCAAGAAAGTAGTGTTAGCTAACATAGTCTCTTTTGTTTAATTTAACGCTCAGAATTATGGATATGGCAATTCCGATCCAGTTCAATGAGCTGTGTCAGCAATTCAGAATGCGCCTGTACATGAAGAATATAGCGCGGCACATTGTGATCTGTAGATTGTGACATGAATGGTTCACCCCAAAAACTCACTAGAGCCTCAGCGGCCCCTTGCGGCTGAGT
>JAKQTB010000094.1 GCA_029569495.1 Pseudomonadota bacterium
GTTTTTACCTAATGCAGAATAAGGCTTGTTAGAACGCTCTAATGGAGGCTCATTCGTAATTTGTGCGTTTGGAATACTGTCGATGTCTGCTGGCGCACCTTCTCCAGGACCATCATCTAAATAATAACCACCAGCACCTGGTTTTGAGGTGTCAGCAGGTTGAGAGGCTGGTGCGCCAGGCTCACTTACACTTGGTTTGGTTGCAATGCCGCTACAAGCAGAAAGTAAAATAATGCTGAATAAAATAGTACATTTTTGTAGGTTAGCTTTAGTTAGATGCATGGGGATCTACTTTCATTGGTTGTTATGAGGCACTAAGTGCCTACTAAATTTTTATGTGTTTGAATGCTCATTAATATACCAAAACTTACACAGAGCGTCACCATCGATGTGCCACCGTAACTAATAAGGGGAAGCGGCACGCCAACGACGGGTAAAATGCCGCTCACCATGCCAATATTCACAAAAGCATATGTAAAGAATGTCAGTGCCAGACTGCCAGCCAGTAGCCGAGAAAATGTATTTTTTGCCTCAGACGCAATATATAGACCGCGTAAAATAATTAAACTAAATAGCGATAATAACAATAGATTTCCCATTAAACCAAACTCTTCACTAAATACGGCAAAAATAAAGTCGGTGTGGTGTTCAGGTAAAAAGTCTAGTTGTGTTTGCGTACCATTGAGCCATCCTTTGCCATTAAAGCCGCCAGAGCCCACGGCGATAACAGATTGGATGGTGTTATAACCTGCGCCGAGTGGGTCTTGAATGTCACCTAATAAAATTTCAATGCGCTTCCTCTGATACCCATGAAGAAGACCATGATGGATGAAAAAATCAAGTATTGGTTGGCGCATGATATAGAGTAAGGGTGTTGCCACTGCTAGGGTGGCAGCGGAACCTGCGAGCAGTTTCCAGTTTAACCCTGCCAAAAATAAAATGTAAAACCCCGAGGCAAAAATGAGTAGGGATGTGCCTAAGTCGGGCTGTATTTTAATTAACCCAACTGGTATCACGAGCAGTAATGTGGCCGCAGCAAAATCTCTACCATATGGCCTGCCTTCACATTTGGCGAAATACCAAGCAAGCATCATGGGCATGGCAATACGCATGAGTTCCGAGGGCTGAATTTTGATAAAACCTAAATTAAGCCAGCGTTGGGCACCTTTACTACTAGAGCCAAACAAAGCAACGGCAATAAGCAAGATAACGCCTAAAATATAAAGTGGTACCGCAAGACGCTGCAACTGGTGGGGAGTTAAATTAGCCACAATCCACATACACCCCAATGCAACCGTAATATTCACGGCCTGTTTATACATATAAGGGACAGATGCACTGTAGACAACACTTAAGCCCAGTAATAATGTGACGAGTAGACACGTCATTAAAAATGCATCAATATGCTTGCCTATTATTTCAAATAGCCTGCTAATCATGAAACTCTTCTTCCATTATAGACTCGGCATCTACAGCGTTTTCTGCTGGCACATTAGCAGTATCTTTAACAGAATCCACCTCAGGTAGCTTGTTGAGCAAATAGTAATCCATGACTTTTCTCGCGATTGGACCCGCTGCAGAGCCGCCATGTCCACCGTTTTCCACAATCACCGCCAGTGCGATTGTGGGGTCATCCGCTGGGGCATAAGCCACAAATAACGCGTGGTCACGATGGCGCTCATTAATGGCGTTGGCGTTGTATTTAGCATTTTGTTTGATGCCAATGACTTGTGCGGTACCCGTTTTTGCAGCAACGCTGTAAGGCGCATTTGCCCCTACGCTTGCTGCCGTTCCACCTGGCAGCGTAACATCAATCATGCCTTTTTTAACGATTTCCAAATTATCAGGATGAATTGTAATCTTATCCTGAATGACCTCAGGAATGATGACGGTTTTCCCAGTGAGCGGATTTTGCATTTTTGTTACTAAGTGTGGTTTCATTGCTACACCGCTATTGGCCAGTATGGCGGTGCCATAGGCAAGCTGCATCGGCGTTGCGAGCGTGTAGCCTTGCCCAATACCCGTGATGACTGTGTCACCTTGATACCAAGGCTGTTTGTAACGCCGTTTTTTCCAGTCTGGTGTGGGCAGTAGTCCGCCATTTTCTCCTTGAATATCAATTCCAGTTTTTTTTCCGAAGCCAAAATGACTGACGAAATCACTTAAGTTTCCAATGCCTAATTCCATCGCCAAACCGTAAAAAAATGTATCGCAAGAGATCGTAATGGCTTTTTGCATATTGACGATACCATGACCACTTGGCTTCCAGTCTCGATAGCGGTGTGTACTATTGGGCAAGCTGAAGTAACCTGCATCATGAATTGCGTAGGGTGGCGCACGTAAACCATGTTCTAAGCCAGCAAGGGCGACGAATGGTTTGAAGGTTGAGCCGGGAGGATACACGCCGCGAATAGGACGGTTGATAAGTGGCCTGTCAATCGAGTCATTTAAGGCTTTCCAGTTATCAACATCAATCCCATCAACAAATAAATTTGGGTCAAAATTGGGCTGACTGACAAAACTTAATACTTCGCCCGTTTTGGGATTGAGTGCGACTAATGCGCCGCGCCGGTCTCCAAAGGCTTTTTCGGCGATTTCTTGCAATTTAGTGTCGATGGAAAGAACAATATTTTCACCAGGTACAGGCGCTGTGCTCGATAATACGCGCACAGCTCGGCCGTCTTTATCGATTTCAATTTGTTGAAACCCAGTTTTACCATGTAATTGCTCTTCGTAAAATTGTTCTATACCACTTTTTCCGATGTGATCTGAACCCTTGTAATTTGAAAGTACCCCCGGATTTTCTTTGTCAGCTTCTTCAAGATTCGCCACGTCTTTATCGTTAATTCGTCCAATATAACCTACAATATGCGCGCCAAGTTTACCCAACGGATAGCGGCGGTAAAGGCGCGATTTAATCTCAACACCAGGAAATTGGTATTTGTTTACTGCAAAACTAGCGGCCTCAGTTTCGTTGAGGTGTGTACGAATAGGGATGCTTTCAAAATTTCGGCTAGCTTGCCTAAGTTTTTTGAATTTCTTTTTGTCCAACTCACTGATTTCAATCAAATGACTGAGCTCATTGATGGTATCTTCAATATTGGTATCTAATTTTGATGGGATAATTTCGAGTGTATAGACGAAAAAATTATGTGCCATCACTACGCCATTTTTGTCTAGAATTAAACCACGAGTGGGAACAATTGGCACCACTGAAATGCGGTTGTTTTCAGCAAGCGTTTGATAATGCTGATGTTGGATGACTTGCAAATAAAACAAGCGATAGGCAAGCAGTAAAAATAAGGCAACCACCACAAACCCAGCAAACACCAGTCGGCGCTTGAAGTAGTATTGCTCATGTTGAAAATTTTTGAGTTCAGAAAGCATATTAACGATGTGGCGCTAAATCTTTGCTGTGAATATCAGACCGAATGTGCGAGACCGCGCCTTGGTGCAACATAAGGTGAACATGAAAATTAAGTGCCACGGGCGCGACCACCTGTATTCAAACCAAATAATACGGCTAATCTCCACAGCAAAATGCCAGTAAAGCTTGGTAAAAAATAGGACCAGCCCCACACTTCAGCCCCAGAAAACACTTTAAGAATAAGCAAAGTGAATTGTGAAATGAGTAACAAAATGAACACGTATAACAGTTGTTGTGTATGGTTAAAGAGTACAAGGCGGCGCTGATAGACCACCCCAAAAAAAGCAGTGACAGTATAGGCTAAGGCGTATTGACCGAATATACCACCACTCGCCAAATCAGCGATCAAACCCACAAGCCAAGCGGTACCAATATTGCATAAATTGGGGGCACGAATCAGCCAAAAAATAACCACTAGTAGCAGAAAGTCAGGGCGCGCTTTTAGCGCTAATCCTGACCAAGGAACTAGCAGGCAAATGAGTGCCACTAGTAGTGAAATATAGACTGTTTTGAAGTTATTGTGTGGCATTGGGTTTAATAGGCTTTTCAGTCAAATTTGCTGCTTTTTTTATTTTAGTTTGGCCACTTTCCTTTTTGTTTGATGTTGGCAATGTATTCTGGCTAGTTTCGACCTCTTGGCTGGGGACTTCGTTTTTGATTGGCATGCTGACAATCAGTACATGACGATGGTTTTCAATGCCGCCTGTAGGTGTGCAAGTGATGCGTGCATAGGCTGAGTCAGGCGTTGCAGTGATTTTAGTGACAGTTGCAACTGCAAGGCCAGCCGGGTATACGCCATCAATGCCAGAAGTGACGAGTTTGTCACCAGTTTTTATATCCACATTGGCTGGCAAGTAGGGGATATCGAGCGTGTTATCACGACCGCGGCCGAAGGCGATGGCACGTAAACCATTGCGTTCTATCTGCACGGGAATTGCGAGTGCTTTATCGGTAATGAGAGTGACTTCACTGCTGTATGGAAAGACGCGCGTCACTTGACCGATAACACCAGTTGCATCTACTACTGCCTGACCCGCAATAATTTGATGTTGAGTGCCGCGATTAAGGATATTTTTTTTTCTAAATAAGTCCCGACCGACGTACATGACTTCGCCCAGCACGCTCGTTTCAGCCAACGCTTGATTGGTTTTTAGCAAACCTCTGAGATGACTATTTTCTAGCGTTAACGTATTGAGTTTTTGTAGTGCAACGTTATTTTCTAGGGCTTGTTGCCGCAATTGCTTGTTCTCACTCACCAAACGATTTTGCGTGGAAAAATACTCGGTGACATTTTGGTATAGCTGTGAAGGTGCATTGGCGATCACCTGCAAAGGGTGCAGTATCGCGACGAGGTGTTGGCGCACGGTCGACAGGTATTGGAGGCGGCTATCTGTAGCAATTAGCGCTAGTGATAATGCGGAAAAAAATACGAGGCGGGCGAACGGGCTTGGCCCCCGCACAAAAAAGGCAGGTTCTTGCTGTTGTTCAAGTTTGTGATTAAACCCTAGCGCCATCTTTTTAGACGCCCCATCGTTTAGATGTCATAGTCAAGTATTCAATACCAGATTTCATTACATTATACCAATCTCAAATATCCAGCATGATGCAAATGTGGCATTAGAGTGCCGAGTCCTCAGAAATAAATTAGGCCGCATAAAACGGCCTAACTTCGCATGCACTTGAGTGATGTAGAGGCTTTCTAAAGTAGAGATAACTTATTCGTAAGCAAAAATGCTGCCTAGTTTATCCATTTCATCTAATGCGCGGCCACATCCTCGAACAACGCAAGTGAGCGGGTCTTCGGCGACAATGACAGGCAAGCCAGTTTCTTCAACTAACAATCGGTCTAAATCACGTAGTAATGCGCCGCCGCCAGTGAGTACCATGCCTTTTTCAGCAATATCAGCACCCAGTTCTGGTGGGGTTTGCTCCAGTGCAGATTTCACTGCACCTACGATGGTGTTTAACGGTTCAGTCAGGGCTTCTAATATTTCGTTGCTAGATATTGTAAATTTACGCGGCAAGCCTTCTGCGAGGTTGCGACCTGTAACTTCCATTTCGAGCACTTCTGAACCAGGGAAAGCTGAGCCGATTTTCTTTTTAATGGCCTCGGCCGTAGGTTCGGAAATTTGCATGCCGTAATTACGGCGAATATAATCAATAATGGATTGGTCAAACTTGTCACCCCCAACGCGCTCAGACTTAGCATAAACAATACCGCCTAATGAGATTACACCGACTTCAGTGGTGCCACCTCCAATATCGACCACCATTGAGCCGGTTGCTTCAGATACTGGCATGCCAGCGCCGATTGCAGCAGCCATCGGCTCTTCAATTAAAAATACTTGTTTAGCACCGGCGCGCTCTGCAGACTCTTTAATGGCGCGACGCTCCACCTGTGTTGAACCCACTGGCACACAAATAATGATACGAGGGCTCGGTGAAAACCAACGCGCATCATGTACACGGCGGATAAAGTACTTGAGCATTTGTTCTGTAATGGTGAAGTCAGCAATTACGCCATCTTTCATTGGGCGAATCGCTTGAATGCTGGCGGGTGCGCGACCGAGCATATTTTTTGCTTCAGCACCGACCGCGAGTAAAATTTTCTTACCCCCTGGCCCGCCCTCTTGGCGAATTGCCACCACTGAAGGCTCATCTAACACGATACCTTTTCCGCGAGAATAGATGAGGGTATTGGCTGTGCCTAAATCGATGGCAATGTCATTTGAAAAGTAGCTAGTTAAAAAACCGAACATGATGATTTTCCTAAGGGTTTGTGCAAGCTGACGACTAAATTTTGGCGTGTAATTTAAGCGGTCATAAAAGCAGAGTATAATACCGCAAAACGCGTTGAAAATTAAGATGCGATTGTAAGTTAATTGTAACTTTGGGATTGTTGTAAGTGAAGCGTTTATCACAAACTAAATTGCAAATAATTTGCTTAAAATTAATTTTTCACCACGCTGTCAATTAGACCGCCCCAATAAGATTTTGGAAAATTTAGAGCATGGCACTGAGTATTGAAGATATTAAAAAAGTGGCGCATTTAGCGCGTCTAGAAATTAGTGATGCGGATGCATCTGCAACACTCACTAAATTGAGCGGAATTTTAAGGTTGATTGAGCAAATGCAGGCGGTGGACACCACTGGCATTGTGCCCATGTCACATTCGCAAGATTTAAGTCAGCGCTTGCGTGACGATATCGTCACAAAAACCAATCAGCGAGAAGCATTTCAAAAAAATGCACCTGTGTTAGGTAATGGCTCAACAGAGTCAGCCGTGGCAGAGGGTCTGTATTTAGTGCCTAAAGTAATTGAATAATATGATGAATCGTAGCTTAAAGCAGTTTGGAGAAATGCTCCAAACCAAGAAAATTTCTAGCGTAGAACTCACGCAAACTTTTTTGGCTCGGATTGCACAGCATAATCCAAGTATTAACGCCTATATTGCGTTAGATGAAGCCAAGTCACTTGCACAGGCAAAAGCTGCAGATGCGTTAATTGCGGCTGGTAAGGCTTCACCACTCACTGGCATCCCCATTGCACAAAAAGATATCTTTTGTGCCAAAGATTGGCCTACGACTTGCGGCTCTAAAATGTTAGCTAACTTTGTTGCGCCTTACGACGCGCATGTGATTACACAGTTTGATGCCGTTGGCGCCGTCAATTTAGGCAAAACCAATATGGATGAATTTGCCATGGGTTCATCAAATGAAACCAGTTATTTTGGCGGTGTAAAAAATCCGTGGGATGTTGAACGTGTGCCGGGCGGCAGTAGTGGTGGCAGTGCCGCCGCGGTGGCAGCTAGGCTATGTGCAGCAGCAACAGGCACCGATACAGGTGGCTCGATTCGTCAACCTGCTTCGCTTTGCGGATTTTCTGGCCTAAAACCAACCTATGGCGTTGTTTCTCGCTATGGCATGATTGCATTTGCTTCATCGCTTGACCAAGCCGGCCCTATGGCAAAAAGCGCTGAAGATTGTGCGCTGATGATGAACGTGATGGCAGGGTTTGACGAACGCGATTCAACCAGTTTGAACCGTGAAAAAGAAGATTACACTCGGGATTTGGCAAAACCCTTGCAAGGCTTAAGAGTGGGTTTGCCAAAAGAATTTTTTGCTGAAGGGCTTGATGCAAGTGTTGGCAAAGTCATTGATGAGGCCATTGCGGCGTACAAAAAATTAGGTGCTGAAATCGTTGAAATCTCACTGCCAAACACTGGGCTTTCGATTCCGGTGTATTACGTCTTAGCGCCTGCTGAGGCTTCTAGCAATTTGTCACGTTATGATGGCGTGCGTTATGGCCATCGTACTGCCGAATATACCGATTTAATGGACATGTACTGTAAGAGCCGCGCTGAAGGCTTTGGTGCAGAAGTAAAACGCCGTATTTTAATTGGCACCTATGTATTGAGTGCGGGCTATTACGATGCCTATTACCTTAAAGCCCAGCAAATACGCCGTTTGATTGCACAAGATTTTGTTGAGGCGTTTAAGCATTGTGATGTGATTATGGGCCCAGCTGCACCTTCAACTGCTTTTAAAGCGGGTGAAAAGGTGGACGACCCCGTGGCAATGTATTTGCAAGACATCTATACCATCTCCACCAATTTGGCGGGTTTACCTGGCATGAGCGTGCCGGCAGGTTTCAGCAATGGATTGCCCGTAGGGTTACAAATTATCGGTAATTACTTTGATGAAGCACGCATGCTGAATGTGGCGCACCAATATCAACAAGTAACAGATTGGCATCTTAAAATGCCACAAGGAATTGAATAATGGAATGGGAAGTCGTTATTGGGTTAGAAACGCATACCCAATTAAAAACAAACACCAAAATATTTTCGGGCGCGTCCACGGCCTTTGGCGCCGAGCCAAATACGCAAGCCTGTGAGGTGAGTATTGCATTGCCGGGCGTGTTGCCTGTGTTGAACCGTGAAGCAGTAAATTGTGCCATTAAATTTGGCTTGGCCGTGAATGCTGAAATCGCGCCACGCAGCGTATTTGCCCGCAAGAATTATTTCTACCCAGACTTGCCCAAAGGCTACCAAATCAGCCAATACGAATTGCCGGTGGTGGGAAAAGGTGCGGTAACGATTCAAGTGCCAGCAGTCGGCAAAAACCCAGCTTATGAAAAAGTGGTGAATATTACCCGTGCGCATTTGGAGGAAGATGCAGGTAAATCAGTACATGGCGCAGTGGAAGGCATGAGCGGTATTGACTTAAACCGTGCAGGTACGCCCCTATTGGAAATTGTCACCGAACCCGATATGCGCTCTGCGGCTGAAGCTGTAGCCTATGCCAAAAAATTGCACGAACTCGTGCAATGGATAGGCATTTGTGACGGCAACATGCAAGAAGGCAGCTTTAGATGTGATGTAAACGTTTCTGTGCGAAAAAAAGGGTCAGATAAACTCGGCACGCGCCGCGAGATTAAAAACCTCAATTCGTTCAAATTTATGCAGCAAGCGATTGAATACGAAACACGTTGGCAAATTGAAACATTAGAAGATGGCGGCACGATTCAGCAGGCAACGGTCTTGTTTAACCCTGACACAGGAGAAACGCGTTCGATGCGCTCTAAAGAAGAGGCCAACGATTACCGCTATTTTCCGGACCCAGATTTATTGCCATTAGAGGTGACGGAGGCAGATAAAGCGCGCGTTAAAGCGCAAATGCCTGAGTTGCCTGAAGCCATGAAAGCACGCTTTGAGGCAGATTTTGGCTTAACGAGTTACGATGCGGCAACACTGACGGCAAGCCGCGAACTGACAGATTACTTTGTGCAAACAGTCAGCGCTGGCGCTGAAGCCAAACCAGCCGCAAACTGGGTCATGGGGGCGGTTTCAGCCAAATTGAATGCAGAAGAAAAGTCTCTTGCAGATTCACCCGTCAACCCCAATCAGCTTGCCAGTCTACTCAAGCGCATTGCCGACAACACGATTTCAAATAATGCGGCAAAACAAGTGTTTGAAGCGCTTTGGAATGGTGAAAAGGATGTGGATGCCATTATTGCCGCAAAAGGCCTGAAACAAGAGTCTGACAGCGGTGCGATTGAAGCGATCATTGATGAAGTATTAAAAGCTAACCCTGCCATGGTTGAAGAATTTAAAGCAGGCAAAGAAAAAGCATTTAACGCACTTGTTGGGCAGGCGATGAAGGCTTCAAAAGGCAAGGCCAACCCAGCGCAAGTGAATGAAATTCTGAAGAAAAAATTAAGCTAAAATAAACCAAAAAAGCACTTAAATTTATTGCAACCTTTTTTGATGCTCTGGAAGCCTTATAAATAAAGGCTTCCAGAGCATTATTTTTTTCTCGGAGGAATTTTAGCTTGTTTTGAATGTTTTTTTGGGTGTGAAATAAGTGCGTTTTTATGGAGTAGTTAGTTAAATCAAAGCGCCCAATTTTATAAAGCTATTCTTTCATTTTAGCCTGAGTCGCCATAATTTCTAAATTGAGCCGGGCAATTTCTTCATTGGCCTCTTGAATGCCGAACGACACACGCTGCGGCTGTTCAACACCTGCTTTTTTGGCATCCAACGCTTCTTTGAGTAAACCGTTCAAACGCGTTTGCGTCGTTGCTTTTTGGGCTTCAAGATCTGCCAGTCGTTTTTTGCCCTCAATGACGACAGGCGATTTATCGTTATTCGGTTTCAGTTCGGCATATCTTGCCTTGTAACTGGCAAAGCGCGCCATGGTCACGGCGATGTTTTTTTCTACTGCCGTAATTTCAGCCTGTGTTTTGGTAATTTGTGCCTGATTATATTTAATGTCATCGAGAATATTGTTTGGTACTGGTTTTTTACGTTTTAGAAAGCCCTCTTGTTTTTCTATGTTTTTTTGCAAGGTAACGCGCGTATCGTTAAGCCGCTGGTTAAGGTTAGCAAGCGCTAACTCATCGCTTTTGATATTGCGGTCACGGGCTAAATCAATTTCATCAATACTGCCGTACGAAGCCAGCAAGGCTGAATCTCGTCGAGATTGGCTGGTGTTGGTGCGTTCAACTTCACCGCTGTCGGTTTTTTCGTTGTAGGCTTCATTTTTTTTAACCGTCACGCCCGTTTTGTTGATTTCACTATTACTGCGCCCTGCTGCATCTGCGGGTAGCTTGTCACCATAATGGGTGACGCCATTGGCATCTTTCCATTTGACAATTTTGCCTTCAGCGCTGGCTTGTGGGCTGATGGTGAAGATTAAAAACAGGCACGCAATCCATAGTAGACTGCGTGATGCACAGGCGAACAGATTTTGACGACGTTTAAGGTCGTCCATGTGTAGCGCGTTAATTTTTATATGTTCAGGTTGTAAAAGCAATTGCTTCATGGTGCCAAAAATGGCCTTATTTCTCTGTTAAGGGTAAAAAATTTCATTGTTATCATAGCGTTAATTTAATGGTATCACACCATATTGTTGACGATAGCGCTGAACTGCATGCAAATATTGCGCCAATTCTGGTTTATCTTGCAAATAATTTAGCAAATCACTTAAAGTGGCAATCGCACACACGGGCAATTGATGTTGTTGCACCACTTCTTGCACGGCTGACAATTCACCAAGCCCTTTTTCTTGTCGGTCGATGGCAATAGCAACGCCGCAGGCCGTGGCACCGTTGACTTTGATCAGTTCGACAGACTCGCGCACAGAGGTTCCCGCTGAAATCACATCATCTATGATCAACACGCGACCTTTAAGTGGGCTGCCCACAATTACGCCGCCTTCACCATGATCTTTAGCCTCTTTGCGGTTATATGCATAAGGGATATTGTGACCATTTTTGGCAAATGCAATGGCAATACTTGCCACTAAGGTGATGCCTTTGTAGGCCGGGCCAAATAGCATGTCGAAGGCGATGCCCGAGTTTTGGATAGCGGCCGCATAAAATTCGCCTAGTTTCATGAGGCTTTCACCGTCATTAAATAAACCTGCATTAAAAAAATACGGGCTGTTGCGCCCGGCTTTTGTTTTAAATTCGCCAAAGCGTAAAACCTCTTTTTTAACCGCAAATGCGATAAACTCTTGGCTGAACTGTTTTTCTGCCGCTAATGTTTTGTCTTGTTGGCTCATATTAAAAATATTGATTGAAAATTAAAGGAAAATTAAGTTTTGAAGATTATATCGCTAAACCTAAACGGCATACGTTCTGCAAGCAATAAAGGTTTGTATGCGTGGTTAAAAAAACAAGATGCCGATATCATTTGCCTGCAAGAAATTAAGGCGCAAGCGGCAGATATGACGCCAGAAATGTTGAATCCTAAAGGATATTTTGGTTATTTTCACTATGCGGAAAAAAAGGGCTATAGCGGTGTGGGCATCTATTGCAAACAAAAGCCTGATCGTGTGATTGAAGGCCTAAGCCATGCGCACGACGATGTGTTAGATATTGATGCGGAAGGGCGCTATATTGAAGCGCGATTTGATAATTTAAGCGTGGTGTCGCTATATCTGCCTTCGGGTTCTAGTGGTGAAGAACGGCAGGCGTTTAAATTTAGTGTGATGAACCGTTTTTTACCACATTTAAAAGCGCTGAAGCTTAGTGGGCGTGATGTGGTAATTTGCGGTGACTGGAATATTGCACATCAAGAAATTGATCTTAAAAACTTTAAAGGCAACCGTAAAAATTCAGGTTTTTTACCCGAAGAACGTGCTTGGCTAAGCACTTTGTTTGATGAAGTCGGCTGGGTAGATGTGTATCGCAAATTGCACCCAACCACCACTGACGAAAGCTATACTTGGTGGAGTAACCGAGGGCAGGCTTGGGCGAAAAATGTTGGATGGCGGATTGATTATCAAATTGCCACACCAGCCTTTGCGGCAAAAGCGGTTTCAACCAGTATTTATAAAGCAGAACGTTTTAGCGACCATGCGCCGTTGATTGTGGAATACGAGGATGCTTAAATATTAGAGCTTAATCGACTCGGCCGTTTTGTTCCATGGGGCAATGTGCAACAGTAACAGCATGCCAGGAATCGCCAATAAAAAGCACAAAATAAAGAATTTAAACCAGCCCAAGCTTTCAACCATATAGCCTGTGGCAGCGTTAGCAAACGTGCGTGGCACAGCAGCCAAGCTGGTAAATAATGCAAATTGCGTGGCGGTATAAAGTGGGTGCGTGGTATGTGCAATAAACGCGACAAAAGCGGCCGTGCCTAAGCCCACACCAAATGCCTCAATACCAATCACAATGGCTAACCAAACCAGCCGTTCTTGCAGATTGAACTGATAGCCTAAAAAGTTGAACTCAAAAAAAGCATTAAATAGTGCGGGGTCGGTGGCGGCTCTGGCAAGCCACGCAAAGCCTAAAATTGCCACCATTTGTACAATGCCAAATAGCCAAAGCGAGCGATTGATGCCGAGCTTAATCATCCAAACGCCACCGAGTAAGCCGCCAATCACACTCGGCCAAAGCCCGGCATTTTTGGCGATTAAGCCAATTTCAGTTTTACTAAAACCCATATCTAAGTAAAACGGTGTTGCCAGCGCAGTGGCCATGCTATCACCGAGTTTATACAGAAAAATAAAGGCTAAAATGAGTAGCGCAGTTTGCATGCCGTTACGGCCGATGAATTCTTTAAACGGCTCCACCACGGCAGCACGCAGCGTGCGCGGCGCACCTTTTTTAAGCATGGGCTCGCTGACCATCAATGTCATGATGATGCCAGGCAGCATAAATAATGCGGTAATCATAAACACATGATTCCATGTCAGGTGGTCGGCCAAAATGAGCGACAGTGAACCCGGCACCAACCCAGCGATTTTATAAGCATTCACATGGACGGCATTCCCTAGCCCTAATTCATGGTCAAGCAGCAGTTCGCGGCGGTAGGCATCAAGGGCAATATCTTGCGTGGCAGAAAATATTGCAACAATAAAACTGAAAATTGTAATTGGGTGCGATAAGAATGTTTTGACGGTAGACCAAACCGGCAAGCTGAGGCTGAACAAGCCATTAAAGTAAGCATGGCTCTCAAAAACTGGCGCCGTTAGGTTTTTGGCTGAAACACTACCAAACCAAAATACACTGGCCAATAAAACCAGTTGGGTGAGTAAAATCCAACCACGGCGACGGCCAAGCGGCAAAGTATAGCGGTCAAGAATGGGCGCCCAAAGAAATTTCCAGGTGTAGGGAAACAGAATCAGCGCCATTAATCCAATGGCTTTGAGGCTAACGCCTTCGCTACGTAGCCATGCTGGTAACAGGCTGATTAAAATAAAAAGCGGCAGGCCTGAGCTAAAACCCGTAAAAATGCATATCAGCATTTTTTTGCTGAAAAGCGATTGCCATACGGTGGGCTGAGCAGTGTCTGCTGTATTCACGATGAAGCTTTAAGGCGGTACATAGCAAGATTGCCTAACAGATTAGGCATAAATTCAACCGCTTGAGTGTCGGTAATGACGCGGCGTTCTAGCACCGTAATATTGTGATTTTTACAAAATTGGTCAAAATCGCTAATAGTGCAAAGGTGTACATTAGGTGTATCAAACCATTGGTAAGGTAGGGTTTTAGACACGGGCATGTTGCCGGTGAGGATTTGCAAACGGTTGCGCCAATAACCAAAGTTTGGAAAAGTAACGATGACTTCGCGCCCAACGCGCAGCATTTCTTGCACAATTTCTTCAGTATGGTGCATGGCTTGCAAGGTTTGCGAGAGAATGACCGTATCAAAGGATTGGTCTTCAAAGCCAGATAAGCCGTCTTCTAAGTCCATTTGAATGACATTTGAGCCATTTTGCATGCAGGCTAGCCACTTGGCATCGTCTTTTTCAACGCCATAGCCTTTGACCTCAAGGCTGTTGCGTAAATATTGTAATAATTCGCCATCGCCGCAGCCCAAATCTAACACTTTGGTACCAAATTTGACCCAATTTGCAATAATTGCAAAATCTTGGCGAAATTCGCTTACATAATTTGTATTATTTACATTATTTTGCATCATTGCCACCAATCTCAATGTTGCTTAAATAGGTGCGCAAAATATTGTGGTAATGCGCGTCAGGCATTAAAAATGCGTCATGGCCATGCGCAGCGGTGACTTCAGCGTAGCTTACCGTAAGCTCGTTATCCAGCAAGGCTTTAACGATTTCGCGCGAGCGGGCAGGCGAAAAGCGCCAATCGCTGGTGAATGAAACCACTAAAAAATGCGCTTTTGCCTGCTTTAAGGCGGCGGTTAAATCATTATTAAAAGGTAGCGCCGGGTCATAATAATCTAAGGCGCGCGTCATGCGTAAATAGGTGTTCGCATCAAATTCGCCGGCAAATTTGTCGCCCTGATAGCGCAGGTACGATTCCATTTCAAACTCTGCATCAAAACTATATTGAATATCATTTTTGAGTTTGCGACCAAATTTCGCGCCCATGGCGTCATCACTGAGATAAGTAATATGGCCTAACATACGTGCGATACGTAAGCCGCGGCGAGGTATTGCATTATGCGCATAATAGTCACCACCGTGAAATTCAGGGTCGGTAATAATGGCTTGCCGCGCCACTTCATTAAATGCCATGTTTTGCGCGGTAAGGTTGGGCGCCGAGGCAATGACCAAAGCGTGCCGCACGCGGTTAGGAAAAGCCAACGTCCATTGTAAAGCTTGCATACCCCCTAAACTGCCACCAATCACGGCAGCGAGGCTTGGTAACCCTAAAAAATCGAGTAGCCGCGCTTGCGAATTGACCCAGTCCTCTACGGTGACAATCGGAAAAGCTGACCCCCAAGGTTTACCTGTGGCAGGATTGATGCTCGCTGACCCGGTGCTGCCATGACAGCCACCTAAGTTATTGACGCCAATGACAAAAAACTTATTGGTATCAAGCGGTTTATTCGGGCCGACAAGGTTGTCCCACCAGCCAGGATATTTATCATTTTCGCTGTACTTTCCCGCCACATGGTGCGTACCAGAAAGCGCATGGCAAATGAGCACTGCATTTGATTTATCGTGGTTGAGCGTGCCATAGGTTTCATATGCTAAATCAAAAGTAGGCAGCACCGCACCACTCTTTAACGTGAGTGGTGTATCAAAGTGCGCATTTTGTGGCGCGACAATACCAACGGAATTATTTTCAAGCATGCCGCAATTATACTATGGGTTGGCAAAAACAAATGCGATAACGCTGAACAAAGCAAAGGCAAAAGTGAAGTGTAGATGGTGTTAAAGATGATTGGAAATACCCAATATTTTGCAATTGAAAAGTGCGTTTTTAAGGGTACTTTAAGCACCAACCTTTTTCGATGCTCTGGAAGCCTTATAAATAAAGGCTCGCAGAGCATTATTTTTTTCTCGGCGTAATATAACGCAAGAAATCAAAAAATTATTCAGCCCAATGTGTGCTCACAATGAGCGGATTTTTACCGATGGTCACGCGGTTGTTACCACCAAAATCTTTGATGGTTTCAATTGAAACAAACCCTGTGTTGGCCATTAAATCAGCCACTTTATCAGCCTGATTAAACCCGTGTTCTAACATTAACCAACCTTGTGGTTGAAGATGCACAAGGCTATTTTCAATAATCTGGCGAATATCGTTTAAGCCATCTTCACCAGAACTGAGCGCGCTGATGGGTTCAAAGCGTAAATCACCTTGGCTTAAATGCGCGTCATTTTCTTCAATGTAGGGCGGGTTGCTCAAAATCACATCAAACGGCTGATTGTTTAGGTGCTGAAACCAGTTGCTTAAAACAAATTCAACATTATCAATGCTTAAATTTTGCGCATTTTTTTTAGCAACTGCTAAAGCAGCTTTTGAGGCATCCACCGCAATAACGCTAGCTTGCGGGCGATTTTTAGCGATGGCCAATGCAATTGCGCCGCTGCCTGTGCCAAGGTCTAAAATTGATGGATGGGCGGCCATTGGAATTTTTGCTAAAGCGGCTTCAACCAGCGTTTCTGTGTCAGGTCTAGGAATCAAAGTGTCAGGCGTCACCAGCAAATCTAGGCCATAAAACGCGCGACCCCCTAAAATATAAGCGATTGGCTCGCCATTCAAACGACGATTGAGCAATGCTTCAAACGCCGCGTGTTGATTGGCTTGCAGAGCATCGTTTTTATGTGCAATGAGCCATGCGCGGTTCACATTGAGCACATGTTGCAGTAATAGCTGTGCTTCAAGTTTCGCTTCATCATGATTCAATTTTACAGTCGCGAATGCCAAAGCACTTTTAATCGATTGAGTGTTTGGCATTGAGTTAGTCGCTGGGTTTGGCGGAGAGTTTAACAAGGTAAATCTTGATGTTAGATTTTACACGCATTACCTTTTTAGCTTAGTTATCATCACCCAAACTCGCCAACAAATCTGCCTGATGCTCCGCCGATAGCGCGCCAATCAACTCATCCATATCGCCTTCGGTAATCGCATCAATTTTATAAAGTGTGAGGTTAATGCGGTGGTCGGTGATGCGTCCTTGCGGATAGTTGTAAGTGCGAATGCGTTCACTTCTGTCGCCCGAGCCAATCAGGTTACGGCGTTCAGAGGCGATTTTACTGTTTTGCTCATCCACTTGTTTGGCTTTAATCCGTGCTGCCAGCACCATCATGGCCTGTGCTTTGTTGCTGTGCTGACTACGCCCATCTTGGCATTCCACCACAATGCCCGTGGGAAAGTGCGTAATACGCACGGCGGAGTCGGTTTTGTTAATGTGCTGCCCGCCAGCACCTGATGCGCGGAAAGTATCAAGGCGAATATCTGCAGGGTTAATCACCACATCACTGACCTCGTCAACTTCAGGCAAAATCGCCACAGTACAGGCGCTGGTGTGAATGCGGCCTTGCGTTTCGGTATCTGGCACGCGCTGCACACGATGCCCGCCACTTTCAAATTTCATTTTTGAATATGCGCCGTAGCCTTCAATTTTGGCGATGATTTCTTTGTAGCCGCCTACTTCACCTTCATTGGCAGAAAGCACTTCGACCTTCCACTTTTGTTTTTCTGCATATCTTGAGTACATTCTAAACAAGTCACCCGCGAACAAACCAGATTCATCGCCACCCGTGCCGGCACGAATTTCTAAAATGATATTTTTTTCATCATTGGGGTCTTTAGGTAACAACAAAATTTGCAAAGCACTTTCTACGGCTTCTAATTTTGCTTTGCCAGCAGCAATTTCTTCTTGGGCAAACTCTTTCATGTCAGGGTCACTCAGCATGGCTTGTGCTTCTTTGATGTCTGCTTCAGCCTGGGTAAACGCGTGATATTGCTCAACAATCGGCGTGATTTCAGCATGCTCTTGCGTGAGCTTACGGTAGTTATCCATGTTGTTGGTCACGCCTTCACTGCTCATCAGGCGGTTAATTTCTTCTAGGCGCTCACTCAAATTAGCGAGCTTGGTCATCATTGATGGTTTCATCGAATACTTCTTTTAATTGGCTTGAGATTAATGGTTAATTTGGTAAATTTGGCGCAAGGTCTGCTCTAGCCGCGTGTGTTCTTCGCCGTGCGTTTGGTTAAGCGCGTGGCTGGGTGCGTGTAGAAATTTATTCGTGAGGGCGTTACTTAATAGCTCAAGCGCTTTTTCAGGGTTTTCACCTTTCTGTATCAGTTTCAGTGCTTTGTCTAATTCTGCCTTACGGGTATTTTCTGCCTGATCACGTAGTGCTTTAATCGTAGGAATACCGTCACGTTTTTTAAGCCAGTGCATAAAATGCTCAACACGTGAAGCGACAATAATTTCAGCATCGGCGGCGGCCTGCTGGCGATTGCCTAAGCCTTCTTGTACCACTTGGGCTAAATCATCCACGGTGTATAAAAATACATCATCTAAGTCTTTGACTTCAGGTTCCACATCACGCGGCACGCCTAAATCCACCATAAAAATGGGCCGATGGCGGCGCGCTTTAACTGCACGCTCAACCATGCCTAAGCCCACAATGGGTAACTGGCTGGCCGTGCAAGAAATGATAATGTCGTAGTCTGCAAAATGTGCGGGTAATTCTTGTAACAAAATGGCCTCGCCGCCAATTTTTTCGGCTAAGGCTGCGCCGCGCTCCAAAGTACGGTTGGCTATCGTCATTTGCTTTGGTTTTTGTGCGGCAAAATGGTCTGCGCAGAGTTCTATCATCTCACCTGCGCCAATAAACAGCACTTTTTGCTCGCTAATGTTGCCAAAAATGCGTTGCGCTAACTTAACCGCTGCAGCCGACATGGAAACAGAATTTGCCCCAATATCGGTATTGGTGCGTACTTCTTTGGCTACTTCAAAGGTCCGTTGAAAAAGCTTGTGCAGCAAGGTGCCCAGAGTGCCGGCCTCTTGCGCAATTTTGACGGATTGCTTGAATTGACCCAAAATTTGCGGCTCGCCTAACACCATGCTATCTAGCCCAGAAGCGACACGGAACGCATGCTTTACTGCTTCATCATTCGGGAGCGTATAAATATAGGGCTGAATCGCGTCTTTATCCAGTTTGTGATATTGAGAAAGCCAGTTGAGCGGTTTTTGCGGATTATCGGTGCTGCAATAGAGTTCGGTGCGGTTGCAGGTGGATAAAATAGAGGCTTCAGTGGCGTCATGCAAGGTGAGTTCACGCAGTGCGCCCGCGAGACGGTCGCTATTAAAAGCAACATGCTCTCGAATTTGAATGGGGGCGGTGGTGTGGTTTACACCAATTACATAAAGCTGCATAGGTGTAATTTTCTCGTATTGGCTAGGGTTAAGCAAGAAGCTTATTTTTTTGTTTGCGCTTTGCAAGCAGTGTAAGCAATCTTTTCACCATCATTGAGCGTGGTTTCATCTCCGTTAATCACCAGTGAAATTGCACCGCTACTGTAGCGGCCAGCACCGCTCGAAGATTTTGGTAAACTTACTTCATGGTCTGGGTAAATTAGCCAAGCTTCATTGCCGTTGTTGAGCATGCGCACATGAAATTGCTTATTCCCTTCACAGAGATAAGTTATAGCATCTTGTGGGGTGCGCGCATTTTCTTTTGAACCAGTACTAAATGGATTTAAGTTTATAGAACTGCACGCAGATAACAATGCCGCTAAAGTGATGGCGAACAATATCGGTTTTAGATGAAAATACATGGTGAGGTCCTATAAGTTTAAAAATTGAGTTAATTTTACTTGGAAATAACCTGAGAGCGTAGTGATTCAGTTGCACTGCCACCTGCGCGCGTGAGTCGGTCGCGTACCGCAGCCCAAATAGGCGTATCAGGGGGGAGTTCTACTAATAGTTGATTCACTTGTAAGGCATCTAGCTCATGAAGCGTGCGATAAAGTGCTTCAGCAACTTCTTGTGGTTGATTGATGAGCCGCATGATTTTGCAAGAAGGCTTATCACCATCACCAATTAACAGCGCTGCACAGGTTTGATTTGCAAGCTGTATTGCCTCGCATGCGTGCACAAGGTCAGCCCTGTTATTAAACAAATACACTGAAGTGCATGGCGAATAATGCAAAAGATGTTGTCCAGGAACTTTTGGTGTTAGTGTATCAAGGTTGTTTCGGTTGGTTTTATCAACATTCATCGGTGGTCTACCTGCAACAAGTGCGATTTCAGCCTCGCTAATCATACCGGGCCGTAACAATTGCCAATTACCATTAGATGCAACGCTAACAATGGTTGATTCAATGCCAACAGCACATGCGCCGCCATCCAGCACAGGCACGTGCGTTCCTAATCCCATCTCAACATGCTCGGCTGTTGTTGGGCTTAATTGCGTAAATAAATTGGCAGAAGGCGCGGCAACACTTAAGCCACTTAACTCAAGTAAAGCAAGCGTGGTTGGGTGGTTAGGCACCCGCAAAGCGACTGTTGCCTCATTACCGCGCAGCACGCGGGACACATGATCTTGTGCGGGCAATACTAAAGTCAGTGGGCCGGGCCAGAAGGTCTGAGCTAGCTTCACGGCGGTTTCTGGAAAATCAGTGACCCACGAATACACTTGATTAATATTGCCAATGTGCACGATTAAAGGATGGTCAGCAGGCCGCTGCTTAGTGGCAAATATCTTTTGCAAAGCACTATCGTTGCTGGCATCAGCCGCCAAACCATAGACCGTTTCAGTGGGAATTGCGACAACTTCGCCACTTTTTAATATTGTTGATGCTTGCGCTAAACTTACGTGCATAACGATTTAAACCATTGCCCAAAGCGCCATTTTACTACTTACTGCTTGTTTACAATATTAAATCCCCTGATATCGATAATATTTGCATGACTATCAGTTAAAATAACGACTCTTAATTAACTAAAGAATTATTCATGAATCAAGTGGCTGTTAATCAAATTACTGTTGAAAATAATCCTGCACAAAGTCGCTTAGATGCGCTGGGCGTAAGCAAGTGGCCCACTTGGCAAAAAGAAGTGTCTACTTTTTCGTGGACATTTCCAGAGCAAGAGATTGCTTATATTTTAGACGGTGAATGTGTGGTGACGACCTGTTGTGGCAATGTAGTGAGTTTTGGTAAAGGTGATTTAGTGACCTTTCCAGCAGGCACCAAAATTACTTGGGAGGTCAAACAGCCGCTACATAAGCATTATCAGTTAGACGGCACTTTAATCGGCCGCATTTACCGACGCATCAAAATTGCACTAAAACTTTAGGTTGGACACAATATGTTACTCATGATCGACAATTATGATTCTTTCACCTACAACCTCGTGCAGTATTTCGGCGAGCTTGGGCAAGATGTGCAAGTTTATCGTAACGATGAGATTGATTTAAAAAAAGTTGCAGCGCTAAAGCCGCGCCATATTGTAATTTCACCTGGCCCATGTACACCGAATGAGGCGGGCATTAGCGTGCCCTTAATTCACGAGTTCGCTGGCAAAATTCCGCTACTGGGTGTTTGCTTGGGACATCAAAGCATTGGCCAAGCCTTTGGCGGCAAGATTATTCATGCTAAACAACTCATGCATGGCAAAACTTCACTGATTCATCACAAAAATATGGGTGTTTTTAAGGGCTTGCCCAATCCTTATACGGCAATACGCTACCATTCATTGGTCATTGAGCGTGAAACTATTCCAGATTGTTTAGAGATTACCGCATGGACCGATGATGGCGAGATTATGGGCGTGAAACATAAAACGCTTGCGGTAGAAGGCGTGCAATTTCATCCAGAATCTATCCTGACTGAATATGGCCATGAACTGCTGGATAATTTCTTAAAAGCTTATTAACTGAGGTTTTGGACATGTTCAAACAGGCGCTCAACCAACTGCTCGCGCGTGAAGATTTAAGTTTTGACACCATGCTGTCGGTCATGCAACAAGTCATGGGCGGCGAACTTACGCCTGCACAAATTGCCGCCCTTTTGGTGGCGTTGCGCATGAAAGGTGAAACGGTCGAAGAAATATCCGCTGCCGCAACGGTGATGCGCAGCCTTTCTACCAAAGTGGATATTCAAGACCATGCTTATTTGGTCGATACCTGTGGCACAGGTGGTGACGGTATCCAAACGTTTAATGTATCTACGGCCTGTGCATTTGTTGCCGCGGCCGCTGGTGCCAAGGTGGCGAAGCATGGCGGGCGCTCGGTGTCGTCCACCTGTGGCAGTGCCGATGTTCTGGAGGTGTTGGGGGTGGATGTGAATCGCACGCCTGCGCAAGTGGCAAACAGTGTGAATGCGATTGGTATCGGCTTTATGTTTGCGCCAAATCATCATAGTGCGATGAAACACGCGGCACCCGTCCGCAGAGAATTGGGCGTACGCACAATTTTTAATCTGCTTGGCCCACTTACCAACCCGGCTTCAGCCAAGCGACAAGTGATGGGCGTGTTTGATAAACACTTAACAACTAAACTTGCACATGTGTTGCAACATTTAGGTGCTGAGCACGTATTGGTAGTGCATGGTGAAGATGGCATGGATGAAATTTCATTTTCAGGCGACACATTTGTGGCTGAGTTAAAAAATGGCAAAATCCATGAATACACGCTGAACCCCGCGCATTTTGGTTTTCCCCATCATGACCTCAGCCAAATTCAAGTTGAAAATGCTGAACAATCCAAAGCGATTATTTTAGATGTGCTCAACGGTAAACAGGGCGCTGCGCGAGATATTGTATTGCTGAATGCGGGTGCAGCAATTTATGTATCTGGCGCAGTTGATAGCCTAGCTGCCGGTGTTAAAAAAGCAGCAGAAGTCATTGATAACGGCGCTGCGTTGGCAAAGCTTGAAGCGCTTAAAAAACAAGTAACAGCATGAAAAAGTATTTATTTCTGTTTTTCTTGTTAAGTGCGCTGGTTGCTTGTAAACAAAATACCAGCAGCTTAAGCGCTGGCAATACAGTACCAGCCGTACAAAGTGAGGATAAAGGGTTGGCGGTTTCGCCAAATGAAAATGCCTCGCTTATCGAAGCTTTTCAACACAAAAAAAGCAATCTTTTTGTTGAAGGCCGCGGAGTAATAAAGAAGTTGCTGCCAGATGACAACAAGGGCTCACGCCATCAAAAATTTTTAGTGACGATTTCAGATGCGCAAATATTATTGTTTGCGCACAATATTGATTTAGCCAAGGCTGTACCCATTGCTGTGGGCGATACGGTGCAATTTAGAGGCGAATATGTGTATAACCCAAAAGGTGGTGTTGTGCATTGGACGCATCATGACCCAAAAGCAAAAATCGAGGGCGGTTGGATTAAACACAACGGTCAAATTTACCAATAAGCAGAAACGATTATGTCTGACATCTTAAATAAAATTTTAGCTACCAAACAGCAAGAGATTGCCAAAAGTAAGGCAGCGGTTAGCTTAGCGCAATTACAAAAACAAGCTGAGGCGCAAGGCGACCCACGTGATTTTGTAGGAAATATCTTTGCCAAAGTCAGCGCGAACAAACCAGCGGTGATTGCCGAAATCAAAAAGGCCAGCCCTTCAAAAGGCGTGATTCGTGAAGATTTTAACCCTGCAGAAATTGCAAAGAGCTATGAAAAAGGCGGCGCGGCGTGCTTGTCAGTACTCACTGACGTTGAGTATTTTCAAGGCAGTGCCGAGTATTTAAAGCAAGCCAGAAAAGCCTGCAAACTGCCAGTGTTGCGCAAAGACTTTATGATAGATCCCTACCAAGTATTTGAAGCAAGGGCGATGGGTGCTGACTGCATTTTGCTGATTGTGGCCGCGCTTGAGTTGAATCAAATGCGCGCCTTAGAGCAACTTGCCCATGATTTAGGCATGGCGGTGCTGGTTGAAGTGCATGATGCCGATGAGTTGAACATGGCTTTGCAACTTGATACGCCCTTAATCGGCATCAATAACCGCAATTTACGCACTTTTGAAGTGACCCTGCAAACCACATTAGACTTGCTTAAAGTGCTGCCTGAAGACCGTTTTGTGGTCACAGAGTCAGGTATTTTCACCCCAGAAGATGTGAAGTTAATGCAAGACCATGATGTGCATGCCTTCTTGGTGGGCGAGGCGTTTATGCGCCAGCCGGACCCGGGCGCCGAGTTGGCAAGAGTGTTTGGCCTTTAAATAATTAATGAAAGTCATGTCGAGGTAAATCGTATGAGCTATCCATATTCCCGCCCACGCCGCCTACGTAAAGATGAATTTTCACGCCGTTTGGTGCGTGAAAACGTGCTGACGACCAATGATTTGATTTATCCGGTGTTCGTTTTAGATGGCGAAAATCGCGTTGAAGAGGTTGCATCAATGCCGGGTGTGAAACGGCAAAGTATCGATATTTTGCTCAAAACAGCAGCAGAGTGTGTGCAACTGGGCATTCCTGCAATCGCGTTATTTCCGGTGGTTGATAGCCAATTTAAAAGTTTAGATGCAGCAGAAGCCTACAACCCAGAAGGCTTGGCACAGCGCGCAGTGGCGGCGCTTAAAGCAGCTTATCCAACGCTGGGCGTGATTACTGACGTTGCGCTAGACCCTTTCACCACGCATGGCCAAGATGGCTTGATTGATGATTCAGGCTACGTGCTGAATGACGAAACCATTGAAGTGTTAGTGAAGCAAGCTATTTCACATGCCAATGCGGGTGCTGATATTGTTGCACCAAGCGATATGATGGATGGCCGCGTGGGGCAAATCCGTGAAGCCTTAGAAAGCTCAGGCAACATTCACACCAAAATTTTGGCCTACTCAGCTAAGTATGCCTCTGCCTTTTATGGGCCTTTTAGAGATGCCGTGGGTTCTGCGGGAAATTTGGGTTCAGGCAATAAATATACCTACCAAATGGACCCCGCCAATAGTGATGAAGCCATGCAAGAAGTCGCGCTGGATATTAGCGAGGGCGCAGACATGGTGATGGTGAAGCCGGGGCTACCGTATTTGGATATTGTACGTCGTGTAAAAGATGAGTTTGGTGTGCCGACGTTTGCCTACCAAGTGAGTGGTGAATATGCCATGCTAAAAGCCGCCGCGCAAAATGGCTGGTTAGATGAAAAAGCGTGTGTGATGGAGAGTTTGTTGGCGTTTAAACGGGCTGGCGCGGATGGGATTTTGACTTATTTTGCGATGGATGTAGCGCGGTGGTTGAAGGATTAAGTTGTGACTGAGCAATTTTTACTTACTTTAATTGCTGCATCGTCAGGCTTTGTTGCATCAGTATGTTTTGCGTATGCTTCTGCATTTACTAGCAAGGAAAAATTAGTAGCAGTTTCAAAAACCTACTGGGACTTTAATTTGGTTTTTGCACAGGCGGCAGTTGCTCAATCAACACAATATTTAGTTGGTTCATTACTACTATTCTTAACGTTTGCTCTTCAAATAGCTGCTGTACTGGCGTCGTCAACTAATCTTCTTATGCTTCCCCAAGTTTTTAACTATTGGGTAAGTATCGTTATTTTTAGCCTTGTAGTGTTTGGTGGTTTTGCTTACTTGGTTTGCTGCTTTCTCTATAAATGGCGCATAGCACAAGTAGAAATTTTGCTAAATGAATCAGCAAAGTAATCTTGAGGTCTACGGATAGGCATTTTAGTTTGTAATTGGTCGCCTTCGCGCGACAGGCGAGTTTCTTTCTTTTGCTTAGCCAAAAGAAAGAAACCAAAGAATACCCGCAAGGGGCATCCCCAACCTCACTAAGTGCTAAAGCACTAAGTCGGTTGTGACAGCCGCTTGCCGAAACCTCCCCATACTTGTACAAATATCAGGCGCGGTAGTAGGGAAAGTCAAAATCACGGTTGAATTTAGCTCGATTTTAATGGCTTAAAATCGCTGTTTTTAAGTCACAACCTTTTTCGATGCTCTGAAAGCCTTATAAATAAAGGCTTCCAGAGGCATAAAAAATTCTCGGGCGTTTTTAGGGTTGTTTTAAGTGTTTGCGATGAGGTTTTTGACGGTGCTAATATCTGCGCGTTCTGCATTGCTGCCGTTGGCTGCGCGTTTGGTGGGTACGCGTATTTCATCAAATTCAAATACACTGAGTTTGATGATGCCAGTGATTGTTTCGAGTGAAAAAATCGGCACTTTTTTGCGTGCATCCATTTTTTTGTCGCGTTTGCCATCATTCAGAATGCGGTAGGATTTTTCGTTGGTTTCAAACGGAATATCTTGGTTCAGTAAAAACATTTCCACTTCTTTGAGGCTGTCGGCAAATAAGTGAATGTGCGTTTCTGTGCCTAATCCTGCGGTGCCATCTAGCACCGCACCGGTTAAATAGGGGTTGAATTTTTCGAGCAGTTGCATGGTAAAGAGCGCATTTTTGCGTAAGGCGCGCAGGTTTTCAGGTTGCGCTTCACTTAAAAACAACGCGTTATAGCGCTTGAGTTCTTCTTCAATTTCAGTGTTTGAAGGCAGTACGCTGTTATCGAGCGCGCCAATTTGCCGCCCTGCTTTATTTTTGGCGTATGAGAAATCCGAGATGCCGTCTTCTGCCATCATTTGCGCGGCTTTTTGAGCAATCAGTTGCCGCAATTGGGTTGGGTTTTCTTTCGCCATGGTTGCTTGCTCGTAGCATTTAATTCAATTTGTATTTAACATTTTTGCAGCAGCATTTTGTGGATCTGCGTTGCTATTTTCTGGCTTTGCTTGATTAGCAGCGTTGTTAGGCGGCGATAAAACAACCTCAGGCTGTAATACTTTTTGTGCCTGATTTTGTTGCGCATTTGCATCTTCTCCGTCAGTTTCAGCATTATCATCTGTTAATTCCTCTTCACCGAATAAAGGCGGGAGCGGCTCTTCGTGTGTTGGAGGAGGGTTTTCATGGTAGAAGTATTCTAAAATGCCGCTACTGCTACGGGTGCCAGTCGCAGGGTCAATGTTAATGGCCACAACCCCTTCAGGCATGCGCATGGCCATTTCTGGCACACCATTTAGGGCCACGGCCATGTACTTAATCCAGATAGGCAATGCGGCGGCACCGCCTGTTTCACCTCTGCCCATGTTGCGCGGCTTGTCAAAACCAATCCAAGCAATCCCTACCTGCTTTGGGCTGTAGCCTGTAAACCACGCGTCTTTGTGGTCATTGGTGGTGCCGGTTTTACCTGCAATGTCGGTGCGTTTAAGTGAGAGCGCTTTGGTGGCGGTGCCGTTTTGAACAACACTTTGCAGCATGGAGTTCATAATGAACGCATTGCGTGCATCAATCACGCGGGGCGCATCTTTACCCGCGCGCTGATATTTTGATTGCATAATCACCTTGCCGTTACTATCAACAATTTTGGTGATGATGTTCGGTTTGACCAAATAGCCACCATTGGCAAAGACCGCGTAGGCAGTTGCCATTTCCCAAGGCGTTGTTGAACCCGCACCTAAAGCTAGCGTGAGGTAAGGTGGGTGGTCTTTCGCTTTAAAGCCAAATCGTGTTAGATAGCTTTGGGCGTAGCTGGGGCCAATCTTTTCAAGTATGCGGATAGCTACCGTATTAATCGATTGCGTTAACGCTTTCCGCAGGCGTACAGGGCCTCTGAAATCGTTGTCATAGTTTTGTGGTGACCACGCATCATCACCCGTTTCGGCCGCAGAAAAGCTCAGCGGTGCATCATCCACAATAGAGGCGGCGGTGTATCCTTTTTCTAACGCCGCCGAGTAAATAAACGGTTTTAAGCTTGAGCCCGGTTGGCGGTGCGCCTGTGTGACATGATTAAATTTGTTTCGACTGAAATCAAAACCACCCACAAGTGCACGTACTGCACCTGTTTCTGGGTCTATGGCAATAAATGCAGATTCAACTTCAGGCAGTTGCACAACGCGCCATGCCTCAGCCAAATTTGTACCGTCACTCTTTTTAGTTGCAGTCTTAATGACACGAATCACAGCGCCTGGCTTCAATAAGCGTTTTTCAGGATCTTTTTCTTTGAGCGTTTTTTCAATTAATTTCAGCCCGTTACCAGTAACTTCAATGTCATCGCCATACTTGGTATGGGCAAATATAGATTTAGGCGTGATTTTAGTAATAATTGCAGGAATTAAATTTGCATACACTTCAAATTCATCTAAAGCATCATCTAATGCAGTTTTATCGTCACTGATAGTTGTCGCGTCGAGGGTCAATACTTTTTCAGGTCCGCGGTAACCGTGACGCATGTCGTAATCCAGCACACCTTCGCGAACCGCATTGTTTGCGGCGATTTGATTAGCTTTGCGGATCGTCGTATAGACTTTTAAACCGCTCGTGTATATTTCATCCTGATATTTCGCATACAAATTTTCGCGCACAATTTCAGCAACATAATCAGCAGATAAATTACTACGTTCTTGTTTAGCACTTTTAAAATTTAAAGGCTGTTTTAGCGCCTCCTGATAAGCTTCTTCTTTTAAAAAGCCAAATCTAAGCATATCGCGCAACACCTCATGCTGCCGACCAATGGCACGTTTAGGGTTGGTAAATGGATTGTATCCAGAAGGTGCCTTAGGTAATCCTGCCAGCAATGCGATTTCAGCAAGATTGAGTTTTTCAAGCGGCTTGTCGTAATAAGCTTGAGCCGCAGCAG
The DNA here is from genome assembly GCA_029569495.1 of Pseudomonadota bacterium. GTDB lineage: Bacteria > Pseudomonadota > Gammaproteobacteria > Burkholderiales > Methylophilaceae > Methylotenera. The sequence goes on from JAKQTB010000094.1 coordinate 28,242, forward strand.
CAAAACCATAGGCACGTTGGCCTAAATAAATTTGATTTAAGTACAGTTCTAGAATTTTATCCTTACTTAAATTCCGCTCAATTTTAACGGCAAGTAATGCTTCGTTAATTTTAGTAATAATCGTGCGCTTACCATTTGGTGGCGTAAAAAAGTTTTTGGCCACCTGCATGGTAATAGTGCTGGCACCCTCACGGCCTTTACCAGTGATATTGTTTTTAATGGCACGAACAACCCCTGTTGTATCAACACCGGCATGCTGATAAAAACGACGGTCTTCAATGGCTAAAACGGCATCTTTCATGGCATGAGGAACGTTTTCAATCTTGATATAAGCGCGACGCTCCTCTCCGAACTCACCAATCAAGTGGCCATCCTCAGAAAAGACCTGCAATGGTAATTTTGGATGATAATCTGTGAGAGCTTCAAGCGATGGCAGTGAGGGATATATGATTGCTGCGGCTATTGCTATTAGCGCCGCAACAGACATGCAACTGACAAAAATTGCTAGAAAAATATAATGCCACCATTTGTTAAGCGTCATAGAATTTATCAGTCCACATAGTCTTAAGAGTTCGCAGCATTATAAATTGCCAAGCGCAATTCTGCGAATAAACAATGTAATTAAGTATTTATTTTGTATCAATTCTGTAACAAATAGGTATATAAACATTATTGTTAAATGTAAAGAAATTAAAAATTGCTTTACAGGGGTTAAAGTTGTTGATAGGATTTAAAGTAGTTTATTAGAAGTTTACGTAACTATTTAACTTTGAGAGGGAATTTCGATTTGAAATTCAATTTGTTTACAGAATCAACACCGCCACTCGTCGGGGTGGATATCAGCTCGACTGCTGTGAAAATGGTTGAGCTCAGTGACAATGGTCGCGGAGGCTACAAGCTCGAGGGTTATTCCATCTCAGCTTTACCTAAAGAAGCGATTGTAGACGGTAACATTGGTGACCTTGAGAAGGTAGTTGACGGCGTGAAGCTAGCATGGAAACTGTTAGGCTCTCGAGAAAAACGCGTTGCGCTAGCGCTACCTGCTTCTTCAGTCATTAGCAAAAAAGTGCTGATGAGTGCTGGTTTACGTGAAGAGGATATGGAAGTACAGGTAGAAGCTGAGGCCAATCAGTATATTCCCTTCTCGCTAGATGAAGTAAACATTGACTTTCAGGTGATAGGCGCGGCGCCAAATAACCCAGATGAAGTTGAGGTGCTAATTGCGGCAGCCCGTAAAGAAAAAATTGAAGACCGTGTAGCGGCTGCTGAGGGTGCGGGGCTTAAAGTGACGGTGATGGATGTTGAAAACTATGCCACTGAAGCTGCATATAGCTTGGTGGCAAGCCAGTTACCTAATTCAGGGCGCGAGCAGACAGTGATGATTGTGGATATTGGCGCATCCATGATGCATGTCAATGTGCTGCACGATAATAAATCGGTCTATATGCGTGATCAAAGTTTTGGTGGTGGTCAATTGACACAGGAAATTCAACGCCGTTTTGGCTTGTCTACTGAAGAATCAGAAATTGCGAAACGTAAGGGTGGTTTGCCTGAAAGTTATGAGGGCGAAGTATTGCAACCATTTATGCAAGCGCTTGCAACTGAAGTGGCGCGCGCAGTGCAGTTTTTTACGAGTTCAACCCAATACAATCGTGTTGATAACATACTTTTGGCAGGCGGTTGCGCAGCAATACCTTCAGTTGACGTGCTGGTACAAGAGCGCACCCAAGTGCATACGGTTGTTGCTAATCCATTCCACAGCATGACAATCAGCTCAAAACTCAAGCAGCAACAAGCTGCAATAGACGCCCCTGCACTGTTTGTGGCGTGTGGGTTGGCAATGCGAGGTTTGTCAATATGATACGCGTTAATCTGTTACCACATCGTCAGGTCAAACGTGCTGAACGTCAGCGCGAGTTCGGCCTGATGGCAGCTTTTGCAGCATTTGCTGCTGCGGCAATTATCTTCTTAGGTTATACCTTCATAAGTAGCCAGGTAGAAGCACAAACAGCACGAAATTCCCGGTTAGACGAAGCAATAGTGAAATTAGATAAAGAAATCGCGGACATTAAAGATTTGAAAGATCAAATCAGTATTATGCTGGATAGAAAGCAAGTGGTTGAAAACTTACAAACGAATCGCAGTCAATCGGTCGTTGTGCTAGATGAAATAAGTAGGCAGTTACCAGAAGGTATGTACCTAAAAAGCATTAAACAACAAGGTAACTCCATCACACTTGAGGGTGTAGCTGATACAAATTCTCGAGTGGCAACTTTAGTGCGTAATTTCTCAACTTCCAACTGGCTAGACACGCCTACGCTGGTGGAAATTCGATCTGTCTCGCCAGATACACAAAAATCTCAGAAACAGAATGTATTTACATTGGGCGTGAATGTTAAATCACCCAAAACGGAAGAAGATAGTTCACCAACCGGCACTGTAAGTGGTGGGAGTCAACAATGAAATTAGAGGATTTTAATAATATTGATTTTAAAAATGCAGGTAGTTTGCCGGGTGCGGTTAAAGCTGTTTTGTTGCTTATATTATTTTTGGTTATCTTTGCTGTGGGTTACTGGTATTTTTGGACAGAGGCCTTTGATGCGCTAGAAGCTGAAAAAGCAAAAGAGCAAGAATTGCGTACAGTATTTCTAGATAAAAAAGCGCAGGCAATTAATTTAGAAGGTTATCGGCAACAGATGGTGGAAATAGAAAAAACTTTTGGTGCCTTACTTAAACAGTTACCAGACAAATCACAAATGGATGGCTTGTTGACAGATATCAACCAAGCGGGCTTGGCGCGCGGATTAGAGTTTGAGCTATTTAAACCCGGACAAGAAACACAAACGGAATTTTATGCTGAGATGCCTATTTCGATAAGAGTTTTAGGTAATTATCACGACTTGGGTGCTTTTGCCACGGACATTTCTAAGCTATCGCGGATTGTTACGCTAGGCGATATTTCAATTATCGCTAGCAGTAAAGAGGGTAAGCAAGCTACAAATGCTAACTTAATTATGGAAGCCACGGCTAAAACTTACCGCTATTTGGATGCCAGTGAAATTGCCGCTAAGAAAAAAGCCGATAGTGAAGCTTTGGCTAAGAAAGGTTGAGTGGTCAAGTGAATATAAGTACAAAACAGCGGATTTTTTTATATCGAGTACCTCGATTGCTAATGATTGGCGTCATTTCGGCTGGTTTATTTGCATGTAGCGGCGAGCAAGGTGATGATCTTGACGAATTTATGAAAAATGCTGGAAATGACATGCAAGCAAGAATTAAGCCCCTGCCAGAGGTGAAGCCTTATCTGGCCTTGCAATATAATGCGGACAATTCACTAAGTGATCCATTTAAAGCCCGTAAAGCAACCACCAAAGCTTCAGGCATACTGCCCAATCTTAGTCGCCCTAAAGAGCCAATGGAAGCCTACCCGTTGGAGAGTATTAAATACGTGGGTCATTTATCTAAGGGTAAACTCACTTATGCATTGCTAAGAACACCAGATAGCGGCATTCAGCAAGTGAAAATAGGTAACTTTATTGGGCAGAATTATGGCATGGTTACTCAAATTACAGACAGTGAAGTAGTGCTAAAAGAAATTGTGCAGGATGATTTGTCTGGAGACTGGGTAGAACGCGTTACGAGTTTAACATTGCAAGAATAGTCCTTTGTTTAAATAGTGGGTAAAAATTTTTAGTATTAAAGCGTTTTAAATATTTAAAGCGACTTAAGAAATCAGGGTGAAATAATGAAAACACAATTGATGGTTAAATCTTTAGCGCATGCATGCATGTGGATTTTATTTTCAACTTTTATGGGTCTTTCACATGCAGAAGATCAGTCAGCGCTAGCAAATAAAATTGAAAGTGTGGACTTCTCAACTTTGCCAGGAGGTCGAGTTAGTATTCGCGTTAAAACTACTGAGCCATTGGTGAATGCGCCAGCAGGTTTTACATTAAGCGACCCAGCACGGATTGCCCTAGATTTTCCTAAAGTTGGAAACGGCCTTGCGAAAAATAATATCTCAGCAGGCCAAGGGGAACTGAAAAGTATCACTCTGGCACAAGCTAAAGATCGCACGAGAATGGTGTTGAATTTAACAAAAAATGTAGGATATACAACAAGTTTAAGTGGCAATGAATTAACCGTGATGTTGCAAGCCAATGCCGCAGGCGCAGCCACAGTTGTAGAAACTAAATTCTCTGAGCCTGCACTGGGTAGCCAGCAAAATGCCATCAGCAATGTTGATTTTGCACGTGGTAAAAATGGCGAAGGTCGAATCATTGTAGACTTGTCTGATCCAAACTCAGCAATCAATATCAAACAGAAGGGTAAGACAATTACTGTAGACTTTGTTAATACGGACGTTCCAGCCAATTTGCAGCGTCGTTTAAACGTGACAAACTTTAATACTCCCGTTATTTATGTTGATACGATGAAACAAGGCAATAATGGACGTATGGTAATTGAGCCCAAAGGCAATTGGGAGCATTCAGCCTATCAGGCGGATAAGAAATTTATTATCGACGTGCGTCAGGTGGTAGAAGATCCGAATAAACTTGTGCGTGGTAATAAACCTGGGTACAACGGTGAGAAATTATCATTAAATTTCCAGAATATTGAAGTACGCTCAGTTTTACAGGTAATCGCAGACTTTACTGGGCTAAATATTATTACGAGTGACACTGTATCTGGCAACTTAACGCTACGCTTAAAAGATGTGCCATGGGACCAAGCGCTAGATATCATTACGCAAAGTAAGGGTTTAGCGATGCGTAAAACAGGCAATGTGATTATTGTGGCACCAGCTGAAGAGTTGGCAGCGAAGGAAAAGCAGGCGCTTGAAGCTATTCAGCAGATAGATGATTTAGAGCCGTTACGCACAGAAGTGTTTACACTCAAATATATGAAAGCGGAGTCTTTGACAAATATATTAAGTGACCCAAAGCAGAAAATTTTGTCAAAACGTGGGAGTGCGGTGCTTGACCCCCGTACTAACACAGTATTTGTGCAGGACACACCTAAATATCTTGAGCAAGTACAAGCTATCATTAATAGAACAGATGTACCAGTTAGGCAGGTAATGATTGAGTCACGCCTAGTGATTGCGGATGATAAATATGGCAAAGCGCTTGGCGCAAGGTTCGGCGTAACGCAAACATCTACACCAGGCAGAAGTTCAAGTACTATTAGTGGCTCAACGGGTAATAGACCTACAGGTTCAACTGCTACCACTATAACCCAAGGTAATCACAATGGCGCTGTGCAAACGGCACTGACAAACCAGTTTTTTGGTGGAAATGCAGTATTAACAAGCTCGGACGGACAACCTGACTTGCAGACCAATTTGCCAGTGGCAAATGCATTTGGTTCTTTTGCTTATAGCTTATTTCATCTTCCAGCTGGATTGCTTCTTAACTTGGAGTTAACAGCGATGGAGTCCGATAAGCGAGGAAAAGTTGTTTCTAGTCCACGTGTAACTACGGCTAATCAACATAAAGCAAAAATTGCTCAGGGTACGGAAATTCCTTATTTAGAAGCAAGCAGTAGCGGTGCCGCGACGGTCTCTTTTAAACCGGCCGTACTTAGTTTAGAGGTGACACCCCAAATTACACCTGACGATAAAATCATCATGGATATAGATGTTAAAAAAGATCGTGTGGGTCAGTTATTTGGTCTTAACCAAATTCCATCAATTGATACTCAGAATATACAAACACAAGTGCTAGTAGGAAATGGTGAAACGGCAGTACTTGGCGGGATTTATGAGCAAATTGAACGTGATGAAGTAGATAAAGTGCCATTTTTTGGAGATTTGCCAGTAATGGGTAACCTATTTAAGCGCAAAACAAAACAAAATGACAAAACAGAGTTGCTGATATTCATCACACCAAAATTAATGGATGATAATTTAGGCTTACGTTAATAGTACATCAACAGCTAAATCTGACAGAAGCCTCAGTTTGACTTAAAATGCCCATCATAATAGTGATGGGCATTTTGCTTTTTAATTTAGGTAAAAATGTAGTGGGTGGTTTCGTTTGGAAAATATTTTTTTTATTGGTTTAATGGGCGCAGGTAAAACGACCATTGGCCGCCTTATAGCTAAACAATTGGGCATGACTTTTTATGACTCTGACCATGAAATTGAGCGTAAAACGGGCGTTAAAATCCCGCTGATTTTTGAATTAGAAGGTGAAGCTGGGTTTCGTAAACGTGAGAGTGCCGTTATTGAAGAGTTGAGTAAGCTTGAAAATGTCGTGGTCGCTACGGGTGGTGGCGCTGTGCTGTTGCCTGAGAACCGTACTTTTTTAAAAGGTAATGGCAAGGTAATTTATCTGCGCGGAAATGTGCATGATTTATGGTTGCGTACCAGAAATGACAAATCTCGCCCTTTGTTACAAGGTGGCAATATTAAGCAAAAATTAGAACAGCTTTTTTTGGAGCGTGACCCAATTTACACGGCATTAGCAGATTGTGTGGTCAATACTGGCCCGCAATCCGCAAATGAAATTACGCATTATATAGAGCAGTTATTAAGTAACCCTAAACCAAAATAAATTAAATTTTAAATATGCAAACACTTAATGTTGAACTCGCCAGTAGAAGTTACCCCATTCATATTGGTCGTAATTTATTATCACAAGCAGAATTAATTCTGCCCCACCTAAAACGCAAGCAAGTGGCCATTGTCACAAATACCACTGTTGCGCCACTGTACTTAGATAAATTAAGCAAAACGCTGATTAATGCTGGCGTTCGAGTAACCCCGATTATATTGCCTGATGGTGAAGCTTATAAAAACAGTGAAACACTCAATAAAATTTACGATGCATTGTTAGAAAATCGCTCCGAGCGCAGTACAACGCTTATTGCGCTTGGTGGCGGTGTGATTGGTGATTTAACGGGTTATGCCGCTGCCACTTATCTAAGAGGCGTACCCTTTATTCAAATTCCAACAACGTTGCTTTCACAAGTAGATTCTTCAGTGGGTGGAAAAACTGGCATTAACCATCCGCTGGGCAAAAACATGATCGGTGCTTTCTATCAGCCTCAAGTCGTGCTGGCAGATATAGATACCTTGCAAACCTTGCCGCCGCGCGAGTTTTCGGCTGGCGTGGCGGAGGTGATTAAGTATGGGCTAATTCGAGATGCCGATTTTTTTGATTGGCTTGAAGTCAATATGGAAAAACTCATGGCGCTAGATGAGGCCGTTTTGAGCTACGCCATTTTTAGATCATGCCAAAACAAAACAGAAGTCGTCGCACGTGACGAACATGAAAATGGTGAAAGAGCCTTGCTTAATTTGGGCCATACTTTTGGGCACGCCATCGAAAATGCCATGGGTTATGGCGTGTGGTTGCATGGTGAAGCAGTAGCCGCTGGGACGATGATGGCGGCACGTTTATCGGAACGTATGGGCTGGCTAACTAATCAAGACGTTCAACGTATTCATGCAATCTTCACAGCTGCAAACTTACCATTAAACGCACCAAAATTGGGAGTTGAAAAATATCTGAACTTAATGCAGTTAGATAAAAAAGTAGCGGATGGAAAAATTAGACTGGTGCTTCAGCAGGGTATTGGAAAATCAGTGATTACCAGTGATTATGATATTGAAAAGTTAAGAGAGACATTGGCGTTATGATAAATTTCACATTGTTTGCGGTCCATGACAGCGAACAATGTAACGCATAACAGAAATCTAATACATGAACACCCTCGCCCCCTACGCCGCCAATCCAGCACAAACAATAGGCCGCCAATTTGATGAGCCAGCATCAGCACCGCGCAATGCGTTTCAGCGCGACCGCGACCGCATTATTCACTCAACCGCATTTCGGCGCTTAGAATATAAAACGCAAGTGTTTGTAAATCACGAAGGTGATTTATTTCGCACCCGTTTAACACACAGCTTAGAAGTTGCCCAGCTCGCGCGCGGCATCGCGCGCACCTTAAATTTGCATGAAGACCTAACAGAAGCCATTGCCCTCGCGCATGATTTAGGCCACACGCCTTTTGGCCACGCTGGGCAAGATGCATTAAACGCGAGTATGAAAAACCACGGTGGGTTTGAGCATAACTTGCAATCATTGCGTGTGGTTGAAAAACTTGAGCAGCGCTATGCTGAATTTGATGGGTTAAATCTTACTTTTGAAACAAGAGAAGGTATTCTAAAGCATTGCTCAATTAAAAATGCCAAACAGTTAGGCGATGTGGGCCAACGTTTTTTAGACAAAACAAGCCCAAGCCTTGAGGCGCAACTCACCAACTTTGCCGATGAAATCGCCTACAACAACCATGATGTAGATGATGGCCTACGCTCAGGCTTAATCAGTATTGAACAACTGAGCCAAGTGGAATTGTTTGCCAATAATCAGCAGATGGTTGCAAAACAATACCCAAATTTAGAGCAAAAACGGCTAATTCCAGAAACCATACGCCGCATGATTAACACATTGGTGACCGATTTATGCACACAAAGCGCAAAAAACATTGCGCAACATCAGCCGCAAAGCATTGCAGATATTCGTAAATTGCCACCGTTGATAAGTTTTAGCGCAGAAATTGCAGCGCAAAACCACAAATTAAAGCAGTTTTTACGCAAAAATTTATACCATCATTATCAAGTTAACCGCATGAGCGCAAAAGCCACACGCATTGTGCAAGAGTTATTTACCTGCTTTTATGATAATGCTGGGCTATTGCCAGATGAATACCAAGCATTTGCAAAATCTGACAAAGCACGCGCAGTGGCCGACTACATTGCAGGCATGACAGATCGCTTTGCCATACGTGAGCATCGCAGATTGTTTGCGGTTGAAGAACATTGGTAGAAAGGTTTGTAGGAGCGAACTTCAGATCGCGAAAACATAACTACAATGCACCATAATGTTGCACATTTACAACAAAAAATCATAAATGTAAATATTTGTGTCAAGAATGCAAATAACTTGTTGTTTCAAATTCCGCCTTTAGGCATACTCTCATTCACCTTCTTAATGAAACTATTCTGTTTGTAACAAAAGAACTTTGTCACAATAGAAACTAGCAAAGCATTGAGAGAGTTTGCAAACTCTCTTGCTAAACGCCAGTGAGCAATCACTGGTGAATGGTGAGGTAACTTAAGTAGTAAAACGATAAGCAATAAACTTTTAGGAGATTTATATGAATAACACAATTAAATTAGCAGTTGCTTCAGCTTTATTAGCTGCAGCTTCAAGCGCTAACGCTGGTATCTCAATTCCAGCTGGCGATTGGACATTAGACATCGGTGGCGTTGTAAACGCATACTACAGCTATAACAAAGGTGAAAGCAGCGCAAACAATGCTTCAGCTGCTACTGGCGCTTTAACTTTTAGTGAAAACGCAGCTGGTGAAGATGCTCAAACAACAATCACTACTGGTTTGTTACCTAACTACCTGTCAGTTTCTGGTAAAACACGTCAAAACGACTTAGATGTTGGCTTCACTATCAGCATTCAACCAGGTGCTTCTACAAAAACTAGCTTAAATTCAGCTGGTCAAGAAAACCGTCAAGCATTCTTAACATTCGGTGATGCTTCATG
>JAKQTB010000126.1 GCA_029569495.1 Pseudomonadota bacterium
CGGAAACCCTTCCGCATAAAGTTCATTGGCAATGCGGCTGAGTTCTGCAATATCTAAGTGGCCTGTTTGGCTGGCCTGCCTGCCAATAGCCAATCCAGCAGCCATGCGTGGATGCTCACCCGGCAGCGCGGCTAAAATCGCCTCTGGTTCAAAGGAGGATAAATCACCTAATGCAGGTGAAAATCCATTATTTGTAGTCATAGTAATTGCCTACATCCACATTTTCTAATACGGCAATCGCGTCATCGGTCAATACAGCCAGCGAGCAATAAAGCGATACTAAGTAAGAAGCAATGGCTTTGTGGTTGATGCCCATGAAGCGCACGGATAAGCCCATGCTTTGTTGGCCAGGTAAGTTAGGTTGATAAAGACCAACCACGCCTTGACGGCTTTCACCCGTGCGAAGCAAGAGGATATTTGTTTTGCCTTTGGTCACGCGCAATTTATCACAAGGGATAATCGGCACACCGCGCCATGTAATGAACTGTGAGCCAAACAAAGCTACGGTTGGCGGCGGCACACCACGGCGTGTACACTCACGGCCAAAGGCAGCAATGGCCTGCGGATGTGCTAAGAAAAAAGCTGGTTCTTTCCATACTTTAGTCAATAATTCGTCAAAATCATCAGGTGTTGGTGCGCCTGTGCGTGATTTCACTTTTTGTGAATCTGCAATATTATTTAATAGGCCATATTCTTTATTGTTGATGAGTTCGCTCTCTTGGCGCTCTTTCACGGTTTCAATCGTTAAGCGCAATTGCTCTTTAATTTGGTTGTGAGGGCTGCTGTATAAATCTGACACGCGAGTATGCACGTCTACCGCCGTGTTGACTGCATTTAACACATACTCACGGCCCCACTCTTCGTAATCTACAAAAGTTTGTGGAATTTCACGCTCATCTTTTCCTGAACAGTCTACTTCAATCGCGCTAGGGTCTTTTACCTTATTTACACGGTAGATACCCGCTTCAACGGGGACCCATTGTAATAAATGTACTAACCAACGTGGGGTAATCGTTCCCAGCATTGGGACGGTTTTGGTGGCGTTCGATAGCGTGCGTGCGGCAACGTCACCTAGTGCGGTATGGGCTTGATGAATATCAGTCATGAGTTTCTCCAGTAATAAAATTAAAATGTTTTGTTATTTTGTAATTCTACGGCTACAGCTTCTTGAGTGCTTGCTTGTGATTGCGCTTGGGTGATTTGGCTATCGGATGGAACACTGCGCGTCAGCCACACGTTACCGCCAATCACTGAACGTGCGCCAATCGTGATGCGCCCCAATACTGTTGCACCTGCATAGATGACAACGTCATCTTCTAAAATAGGGTGTCTTGCACTGCCCTTAATGAGGTGTCCATGTTCATCAGTAGGAAAGCGCTTTGCGCCTAGTGTGACTGCCTGATAAAGCCTGACATGATTGCCAATCACCGCTGTTTCGCCAATCACAACGCCTGTGCCGTGATCAATAAAAAAGCCCTCACCGATTGTGGCGCCGGGGTGAATATCAATGCCAGTCGCCGAGTGTGCGAGTTCTGAAATAATACGGGCAATGAGTGGTAAACCAAGTGTGTGCAACTCGTGCGCGAGTCGATAATGAATAATGGCCGTGATACCCGGGTAGCAAACCAACACTTCATCCAAACTCCGTGCAGCCGGGTCACCCTCAAAGGCTGCATTTAAATCGGTGTCAATCAGTTGACGAATTTTGGGTAGTGTTTTTGCAAAAGCGCGGGCTTTATTAAGCGCAGCTTCTACACTAGGCGTTTTGTCGTGGCCAGTATCTGCAGAGTAACGCAACTCTAATTGAATTTGACTGTTGAGCTCTCTTAATGCGGTATCTAGCGTAAAGCCTACATAATAATCAATGCCTTCGTCTTTGAGGCCAGGGGCACCTAAACGGTTTGGAAAAAGTGCCGCACTTAAACCATCCACAACGCTTTGCAGTGCTTTTCTTGAAGGCAATTTTGGTGGTTTATTTTTTCGGTGTCGGTGCTCAAGTGAGGTTAGCCTAACATCTCGCAAGGCCTGCACAATGCCTGAAATATCAAAGTCTTCATTCGTTAGCGTTGCTGTTTGATTGGTCATCATGCATACCTCGAGCAGAAAATAAAAAAGCCAGTATGTTTTTCAACATACCGGCCTCCAGTGTTCTGGTCAGCACACAGCTTTGTATATATTATACCTAAGCAAATTCTTTAATAGATAATAATTTTTAGTTATAAACATATCTTATTATATTCTTTTACTTAAACGCCAGTCCCTTATATATTGGCTGCCTTATTACAGTTAAAGGTAAGTATTCAATCTATTATGCATATTCAAACTATTATTCATCAACTAAAACTTACTGCAGTGGCGCTTGCAGGTGCATTCGTTTTTTCAAATAGTGCTAGCGCTGAAACCTCGTTGTTAAATGTTTCATACGATGTATCGCGTGAGTATTACAAAGACCTCAATCCTGCGTTCATACAATACTGGAAAGAAAAAACAGGGGAAACCATCACTATCAATCAATCACATGGTGGTTCTAGTAAACAGGCTCGCTCTGTAGTCGATGGCTTGTCTGCGGATGTGATTACCATGAACCGCTCACCTGATATTGATGTTTTATATGAGCGCGCAAAACTCATTCCTAAAGATTGGCAAAAGCGTTTACCGCATGCTAGCTCTCCAACCGCTTCAACTTCAGTATTCTTAGTGCGCAAAGGCAACCCTAAAAATATTAAAGACTGGGATGATTTAGTCAAACCAAAAGTTGCTGTTGTGATTCCTAACCCAAAAACTTCTGGTAACGGTAAATATACTTATTTAGCGGCATGGGGCTACGTGCTTAAAAATGGTGGCGATGAAGCTAAAGCCAAAGAGTTTGTGACCAAACTCTTTAAAAATGTGCCCGTGTTAGACACAGGTGGGCGTGGCGCAACGACTACATTTGCACAACGAGATATTGGTGATGTGTTACTGACATTTGAAAATGAAGTATTTCTTATACAAAAAGAGTTGGGCGCTGATAAATTTGAAGTCATTTACCCTTCTATTAGTGTGTTAGCAGAAAACCCAGTTGCATTGGTGGATAAAGTGGTCGATAAACGCAAAACTCGCACGCAAGCACAGGCTTATTTAGAATTTCATTTTTCTGAAGTTGGGCAAGATATTGCCGCCAAACATTACCTACGACCACAAGTAGACAGCGCTGTTACCAAACATGCTGCAACCTTTAAACCACTTAAATTATTTAAGGTTGAAGAAGTATTTGGCAGTTGGAGCAAAGCTGAAAAAACGCACTTTGCCGATGGCGGCGTGTTTGACCAAATTTATGCTAAGTAAGCAACGTAAATGACTTGGTAAACAATTTGGCAAAATCATTGGAAGAAAATTATGACTAAACACCAGCAACAGCAAGCGAGCTTGGCTTTACTTAAAGAGCAATTAAAGGAGTCATTACAACTTGACTTAGATGACTTTGCGTTAGAGGCCAATGCGTTGCATGAATATGTCAGCAAATTTGTCGGCATCAATTTAAAGTCATCATTTCAGCCGATTTATGACATTGAAAAAGGCGATTTGCATGGCTTTGAGGCCTCACTTCTAGCAAGTTTGGGTGACATTCAAGAAACGACCGCTGATTTTGCTTATTCCTACGCTAAGGCCTCAGGCAAGCTCGTTAAGTTTGACCGCGTAGTCCGCACGTTGCACTTACTTAACTACAAACAAATATTCCAAGAAAAAGGTTTACTGTTTTTAAGTGTGCATCCTGATTTACTGATTAGCGTGAATGAGCACGGCAAAGTGTTTGAGCGCATTTTGCATCAGTATTCATTGCCTACTGAACGCGTCGTGATTCAAATCAGAGATTACAGCACCACCGAACAAATCGAAAATCTTGTCACCTATGAAAGACAATTGGCTGCGGCCATTGAAAACTATCATGATCGAGGCTATAAAATTGCCATTGATTACTTTGGTAATAAGCATTCGCTGGTCAGTCGTCTGTGGAAGATCTCACCCGACTACATCAAGTTTGACCCGAGCTTGATACAAGAAGCTGAAAGCAATGTGCGGTTAAGAACAACATTGAAAAATCTTACTGACTTAATTAAAGACTTAGATACCACGCCAATTTTGACCAACGTAGTAACGCAGGCGCAGTTAGATATTGCCCTACATGCAGGCATTTCGTTTGTACAAGGTGATTATTTGGGTAAATCAAGCTCATCATCGCAACTGCATGCCTCTGAATTGATTCAAAAGAGGTTTGTGGCTTCTTAATTTTAATTAACCCCATCATCGCGCTAGGCAATGTCCGATTGCTTGCACAACATTCTATATAACTTTTAGCGATAAATTTATGTCATAAAAGTATTTAATATGTATAAAGCAAGCTGGTAAAGTACGCGCAACTTCAATATATTACAAATAGACCAAATAAAAATATGGCCAAAAAAAGCTCACTCCCTGGGTTTAACCTATCGCTCGGTTACACGATATTTTATTTAAGTTTAATCGTACTTATTCCCTTATCTGCTGTCTTTTTTAAAACCTTTACCCTAAGTTGGGATGAATTTGTTCAGGCCGTTGCCTCACCTAGAGTCGTGGCCTCGTACAAACTCACGTTTGGCGCATCGCTAATTGCTGCAAGCATCAATGTAGTGTTTGGCGTACTCACCGCTTGGGTGCTGACCCGATATGAATTTTTTGGCAAAAAAATTGTGGATGCGTTTGTTGATTTTCCATTTGCACTGCCCACAGCGGTGGCAGGCATTTCACTGTCAGCAATCTATGCCAAAAATGGCTGGATTGGCAGCCTGCTAGACCAAATTGGCATTGCCGTTGCCTATACGCCTTTAGGGGTTGTGGTTGCACTCACTTTTATTGGTTTACCTTTTGTGGTGCGTACCGTGCAGCCAGTGTTAGAAGACTTAGGCGCAGAAGTCGAAGAAGCTGGGGCAAGCTTGGGAGCAAACCGTTGGCAAGTGTTTTATAAAATTATCTTGCCCGCCATTTGGCCGGCAGTCATTACAGGGTTTGCACTCGCATTTGCGCGCGCAGTGGGCGAATACGGCTCGGTGATTTTCATTGCCGGCAACATGCCAATGGTTTCTGAAATTACGCCCTTGATTATTATTACCAAATTAGAGCAGTATGATTATGCCGGTGCTACCGCGGTGGCCGCTGTCATGCTAGTGATTTCTTTTATTTTGTTGTTTGCAATCAATGGGTTTCAGTGGTGGAGTAACCGCCGCTTGGGCCATGTGAAATAAAGAAATCTGGAGAACAATATGGCTGCAGCCAACGCACATTCATTATCACAATACGCGAAATATCATAACAAGGTCGGTCGAAGTCGCGCGACTTCTGAAGCCACATGGGTGCGTTATACCCTCATTGGGGTGGCATTGCTGTTTTTATGCTTATTTTTATTTATTCCTTTAGCGGCCGTTTTTGTTGAAGCGTTCAGAAAAGGCGCTGAAACTTATTTTGCTTCTCTCACTGAAGCTGACGCGCTTTCAGCCATGAAACTCACTTTAATAGCAGCGGCGATTTCGGTACCGTTAAACTTAGTGTTTGGGGTATCGGCCGCTTGGGCAATTTCAAAATTTGAATTTAAGGGAAAAAGCTTTCTGATTACCTTAATTGATTTGCCGTTTGCAATTTCTCCCGTCATTGCCGGCTTAATCTATGTGTTGATTTTCGGTTTGCAAGGCTGGTTTGGCGAGTGGCTATCTGATCACGATTTTAAAATCGTCTTTGCCGTACCTGGGATTGTGTTAGCCACCATCTTTGTGACTTTTCCATTTATTGCCCGAGAGCTTATTCCTTTAATGCAGGCACAAGGCAAAGATGAAGAAGAAGCCGCCATGGTATTGGGTGCATCGGGCTGGCAAATGTTTTGGCACGTCACTTTGCCCAACATTAAATGGGGCTTGCTCTATGGCGTGATTCTTTGTAACGCCCGCGCCATGGGCGAATTCGGTGCGGTTTCAGTTGTATCAGGTCACATTCGTGGTTTAACCAACACCATGCCTTTGCATGTTGAAATTTTATATAACGAATACAACTACGCGGCAGCCTTTGCAGTGGCATCGGTATTAGCACTTTTGGCTTTGGTAACATTGGCACTCAAAACCTATGTGGAATGGCAAGCCGCAAGAAATGCCGAAGAAACTGAACGAGAAATCACCGAATAAGACAATGCTTTTTATTGTGGTATCAATCAAATAAAACAAGATTAGGAAATCTGGCATGAGCATAGAAATCAAAAATATCAACAAAGGTTTTGGCAGTTTTAGCGCACTCAACAATGTGTCACTTGAAGTACCCACGGGCGAATTAGTCGCGTTATTAGGGCCTTCTGGATGCGGCAAAACCACATTGCTACGCATCATTGCAGGCTTGGAAACGCCAGACACCGGTAGCATTCATTTTTATGGCAAAGATGCAACCGAACGCGCTGTGCGTGAACGTGAAGTGGGCTTTGTATTTCAGCATTATGCGTTATTTCGCCACATGACCGTTTTTGAAAATGTGGCTTTTGGTCTGCGCGTGCGCCCCAAACACACGCGCCCAAATGACGCCGAAATCAAACGTCGCGTCCACGAACTTTTAAATCTGGTGCAACTTGATTGGCTGGCAGACCGTTACCCACCGCAACTTTCAGGCGGCCAACGGCAACGCATTGCGCTTGCAAGGGCGCTAGCGGTTGAACCCAAAGTGCTGTTGCTGGATGAGCCATTTGGCGCGCTCGATGCCAAAGTGCGTAAAGAATTGCGTCGCTGGCTACGCCGTTTGCATGATGAACTGCATGTCACCAGCGTTTTTGTAACGCACGATCAGGAAGAAGCTCTGGAAGTGGCCGACACGATTGTGGTCATGAACCAAGGTAAAATTGAACAAATCGGCAGCCCGCAACAGGTATACGACAACCCGGCCACGCCCTTTGTGTATCAGTTTTTAGGCAACGTCAATGCTTTTGAAGGCCGCGTAAATGCTGGTGTTGCAAAACTAGGGGCGCTCGAAGTGCCCGTAAAAGAATTCGCACAAACCCACGACAGCGCAGTACAAGCATTTGCCCGCCCGCACGATATTGATATCAGCCGCGACGCAAGCGCTGCGGCTTTTAAAGCACAACTCACCTACGTACATTCAGCAGGTTCTGTTGTGCGTTTGGAGTTAAAACGTGATGATGCCGAAACGTTTATTGAAGCAGAACTCACCCGCGAATACTTTAGCCAACTGAATTTAAAAGAAGGCGAAACCGTTTACTTAACCCCAAGAAATGTTCGCTTTTTTCTTGATTAACCTTGTCAAAAAATAGCGAAATCAAATTCAATAAAACCTTCTTAAACACATTCATAAAACGTCGAGCAAAAAAATATGCTCTGGAAGCCTTTATTTACAGGGCTTCCAGAGCATCGAAAAAGGTTTGGGTAAAAATTACGCGCTAATTCTGATTTTTTGCACGCCTTAAACTTGCAAAATCTGCCGTTTTTTCACATATTCACTCGCCAGTTATTTCACGGCTAAATTTCCATTTTTGTAACGCTTCTCTTAAAATTTTTGCCAAGCAACTTGGTTGACCATGACATAATTCCATCCTCACGATTGGGCTTTAATGAAATTTTTATTTAAGTTATTTGGAATACTCAAGTGGTTAATTTCTGGAATACACATCACCCAATCCCATGCAATATTTGATTGAATACGGCTATATTGGCCTTTTTATTGCTGCGTTTTTAGCGGCCACGATTTTGCCATTGAGTTCTGAGGTGGTTTTAAGCGCGCTATTACTTAGCGAACTCTCGCCCTTCACACTGATTGCCATTGCAACCTTTGGCAATGTTCTTGGATCACTGACCAACTACGCACTGGGCTACTGGGCAAGCCAAAAAGCCATCAAACGATGGCTAAGAATGTCTGACAGCGACTTTACCAAAGCACAACAGCGCTTTACAAAATACGGCTTGCTGAGCTTATGTTTTGCATGGGTGCCGATTATTGGTGACCCACTCACTGTCATTGCTGGGGTTTTACGTATTCGCTTAATTTGGTTTTTAGTGTTGGTCACAACAGGTAAATTACTGCGCTACCTTGCTGTCAGTTACTTTGTGCTTTTCGCCTAATTACAGCGCATTGCCTTGGCTGTCGAATAAGCCTTCAAACAAAATAGAACTTAAATAGCGTTCACCGGAATCCGGCAAAATCACCACGATGGTTTTACCTGTTTTTTTATGGCATTTTGCCTCGTTGCGCGGTGCTTCATTAGGGAGCTATAACGAAATTTATTGTTAGTGTGTCTTTAATTTCCCAAATACATCTAGCCTTTATCAGCTTATGAGCCTTAAGTTGAACTTTGCTGTGCACTAGAAAACAGTTTTTTGATATCCGCTTCTAAAATCAATCGGTTACTAATTTGGCCACAGACTAATTCACAGATTTCATAAACACTCGGGTCTGCAATACTGTAGTAAACACAATTACCTCGAGACTCACGCTTCACCAAACCATAATCAGAAAGCAGTGAAAGATGTTTAGAAACATTGGCTTGCGTGCTTCCTGCCAACTCTTTTAACTGGCCCACGTTTTTTTCACCCTCGCGCAATTCGTTTAGCACTTTCAATCGCATCGGCTCAGCAAGCGCTTTAAAATACTTAGCAACATATTCAAGCCCTCTATCATCGAGTTTACTCATTCATAACACCTATCATTGATTGTGATGATAAAAATTATACACCTAATTTAGAGATTGACTATACAACTATATAGTAATATAGTTGTATAAACGTTGTTAATATTTCTATAAAGGAATAGTTCTCTTGATCAAAAAAACTGCGGCCCGTTGCGCAAGCTGGCTAATATTAGGATTACTTAGCTTACCCTTCTCCACATTGACGAATGCGGCTGGCTTGGCCACGATTACCATTAAACAATCAAATGCTAAAACGCAATACATCGCTGAAGGCGTTGTGGAAGCGGTAAAAAGCAGTGTCATTGCGCCACAAGTATCTGGCAGCATTACCGAACTCCCCGTCAAGGCTGGCGATTACGTCAAAGCTGGTCAGTTACTTGTGCGCATCGATACACGCATGGCAGCTCAACAATCAGCGGCAAATCAGGCGCAAGTCGTTGCAGCTCAAGCACAAGTGGCCGCTGCACAAGCACAGCTGAGTACCGCCCGCAAAGAATTTGAGCGCAAGCAACGGTTATATGAAAAACAATATATCAGCCAGGCCGCGCTAGAACGTGCAGAATCAGATTACAAAACCGCTCAAGCGCAAACCAACACACAAATTGCACAAGCTAAAGCACAGCATGCGCAATCAGGGTTATCTAATGTGCAAACGGGCCTGCATACCATCACTGCGCCATATTCTGGCGTAATCGCAGAAGTAATGACGGAAGTGGGCGGCATGGCGATGCCTGGCCAACCCTTACTTACGCTATATGACCCAAATGGATTTCGCGTTAGCGTAAACGTGCCGCAAAGCCAGCTGGCTCAATTAAAAGCTGGGCCAAATATCAATGTCACTGTGCCTGCCGCAAGCGTGGTAGAACGTAGTTTAATCAGCACCAACTTAACGGTGTTACCTACGGCAGATTCAGTAAGCAACATGTCAACAGTCCGTCTGACCTTGCCTCAAAATATCACAAGCATCAGGCCAGGCATGTTTGCTCGGGCAATGCTGCCTGTAAATGATGCAAAAGGCAAAGATCAAATTTTTGTGCCCGTAAAGTCTGTGATTAAACGCAGTGAACTGGTTGCAGTCTATGTGGTAGATAAACAAGGCCATCCACAACTAAGGCAAGTACGGTTGGGCCGTAAGCAAGGCGAAAATATTGAGGTCTTTGCTGGTTTACAACCTGGCGAATCAGTCGCACTTGACCCAATTGCAGCCGCGAATGTTAAGTAGGAATATCTGTGACGACGCATCATCAAGAAGAAATCAGCAGGCCCGTAGTGCTTAGTCGTAAATTAGGCATTTCTGGGCGAATCGCTCAGTATTTTTTATCTGCTCAAATTACGCCTTTAATTGCTTTGGTGTCATTGTTGCTTGGCATATTTGCAGTGCTGGTGACGCCGCGTGAAGAAGAGCCACAAATCAATGTGACCATGGCGAATGTGCTGATTCCCTTCCCTGGCGCATCAGCCAAAAATGTAGAGCAAATGGTTTCAATACCAGCTGAACAGGTGCTTTCACAAATTGCAGATATCGAGCATGTGACTTCGGTTTCTCGCCCTGGAATGTCAGTCATTACTGTACAGTTTCAGGTTGGCGTTCCGCGTACTGAAGCCTTAGTTCGCCTTTACAACACCATTCAATCCAATCAAGATTGGTTGCCGAAAAACCTTGGTGT